>JBMZTF010000082.1:0-7048 GCA_049623565.1 Litorivicinaceae bacterium | reverse complement strand
GCAAAAACAATCGAAAAAAGAAAAGCTTGCGGTCATTATTGAATTTAGAGGTGATCTGAAAGCTTCTCAGGTCGCAGATCTTCGTGAAGAAGTTTCGGCGGTCCTGGCGATGGAACGGAAGCCTGATCAGGTGGTGTTAAAGCTAACATCGCCTGGCGGGCTTGTGCATACATACGGACTCGCGAGCTCTCAACTATCACGCTTACGTGATGCGGACATTCCATTATGTGCTTGTGTGGATACAGTGGCGGCGAGCGGCGGATACATGATGGCGGTATGCGCAGATCGTATTATTTCTGCTCCTTTCGCCGTCTTGGGATCAATCGGTGTGGTCGCGCAGATCCCAAATATTCATCGCTTTTTAAAGAACCGCGACGTCGATGTTGAGCTCCATACCGCCGGTGCGAACAAAAGGACTCTGACATTGATAGGCGAGAATACTCCCGAAGGTCGAAAGAAGTTTAAGGAAGACCTTGAACAGACTCATGCACTTTTTAAATCATGGATCGCTTCGAGACGTCCTGAGCTCGACCTTGATGCAGTCGCTGACGGCTCAATCTTCTACGGGACAGATGCACTGGCTAAAGGTCTGTGCGATGAGATTGCGACTTCCGACGATATACTTATGAATTTGAATACCGATCATCATTTATTCGGGGTCAAGTGGGTGGAGAAAAAATCACTCGCGGCGAGATTAGGTCGAGATGTCTCCACCGCTGTAGTTGACCAAATCGATAGCTACATTAATCGAGCTGATCAGGATCACACTCGGCTGTGACCATTAAAGAAGTCACTCTGTATACGGACGGCGCCTGCAAGGGTAATCCTGGCCCTGGAGGCTGGGGCGCGGTGTTAGAGTACGGAGAGCATCGAAAAGAGTTATTTGGCGGTGAACCTGATACCACGAATAACCGGATGGAGTTGATGGCTGCGATTGAAGGCTTAGTTGCGCTTAAAAGTCGTTGCACGGTGAATCTCTACACGGACTCTGTCTACGTCAAAGATGGTATTACAAAATGGCTCTCGAATTGGAAAGAGAATGGCTGGAAGACTGCGGCAAAAAAGCCGGTGTCTAATCAGGACCTTTGGCAGAAATTGGATAAAGTCGCTAATCAACATGAAGTGCGCTGGCATTGGGTCAAAGGACACAATGGTCATCCAGGTAACGAGCGTGCTGATGAGCTCGCCAATCAAGGCGTGGTTTCTGAATGCGGCAGATAATTCTTGATACGGAGACCACGGGCCTCGACCCAAATGACGGGCATCGGGTGATAGAGATCGGCTGTATCGAAATGGTTAATCGCCGTCTTACTGATCGAACATTCCATGTCTACATCAACCCCGAAAGGGAAATTGATCAGGAAGCAATCGCAGTGCACGGGATTACCAATGAGTTCCTGACTGATAAACCAAACTTCTCCGGTATCGCTGACGAATTTATCGAGTTTATTCGTGATGCGGAGCTGATTGCACATAATGCACCATTTGATGTCAGTTTTATCGAGGCCGAGCTAGAGCGTATTCCCGGGGCACCGAGCATATTTTCATTAATGCATGGCGGAGCGGCGGTTGATACGCTTTCTATGGCAAAAGAAAAAAGGCCAGGTAAACGGAATTCATTAGACGCGCTGTGCCGCGATTACAAGGTCGATGCCTCTGAACGAACCCTTCACGGGGCGCTACTTGACGCTGAATTATTGACACGCGTGTACCTCGAGATGACTCGGGAACAAAGCCGCATGTTCGGCGTCTCAGAAAATCAATCACAGAACTCTCGATTTGAACCTATTCAAAAATTGACGGAGCTAGATCGAGTGCCTCGTATTTTAGCTCCAACAAAGGCTGAGTCTGAAAACCATGACGCGTTCCTGAGTGCCTTAAGAAATAGCAGTAACGAGATAATTTGGGACTCCGGTAACTGATGAACTGGCTTGGTGATCGTAATCAGGAGTGGCTCCCTGGAATTGGTAACGGTGCTGATCATAGAGTCTTACTAACAACATCAGATCGCCTACTAGCTGTTGGTGGTGATGGTATGCCTCTGCTCGTCACGGTTGATGATCCACTAATATCACCGCATCAACCACATCTTGTAGGAACGCTGGATGGCGTTAGCTACTATGGCGTCAGATGCCCTAAAATTGCTGGCCTAAGTTACGAACTCCTTAGGCCGGTGCTGATTCAACTAAATGACAAACAGTTTATTCCGGTCAGTGCAGCCATGCAGCTACTCGATTTTGTAGATGAGCATCAGTTTTGTGGGCACTGTGGTGAAAAAATGGTCGCATCTTCATACGATCGCGGTCGACATTGCGGATCATGCGAACTCACATATTATCCACGGATCTCGCCCTGTGTAATCGTTTTAATTACACGTGGAGATGAGATCCTTCTGGCTAGAGCCCCGCGGTTCGTCGATGGTATGTACTCAACGTTAGCTGGATTTGTGGAAGCTGGAGAGTCGGCAGAGCACGCCTGTCATCGTGAGATTCGAGAGGAGGTTGGTGTTCGGATAAAGACTCCGGTCTATCAAGGGAGTCAGAGCTGGCCATTCAAGCATTCATTGATGCTTGGATATTGGGCCGAGTGGGAATCGGGGGAGATCGATATTGATGGTGTAGAAATTGTCGATGCGCAATGGTTTCACATCAAGCGCCTACCCAAACTACCACCCCATGCCTCGATTTCGCGCGGAATGATCGACGCCTACCTCAGCGAACGTTCAGTTAACTGGAACCAATAACCATTGACCTGGGCGTATAAGGTTTGAGGTGGCGTTGAGTTTTCTAAGATTCGTGACAGTTGTTCGGAATCGTCGGGCTATTTTCCAAAGCGAATCACCATTTCTTACCTTATAGCGGATAGTTTCACCGTATGAGTTTCCTAACTCTATATTCACGAGTTGTTTGGAGATGTTTTCACTGGTGCTTGGCACACGAATGGTGCGTCCTGCGACGATACGAGAATTCGACATACTATTGAGCACCATGAGTTCAGGCACAGTCGCCCCAATTCTGGCCGCTATTTCACTCAGTGTATCGCCAGTTTGAACCGTGTAAGGGCGAGTTCTAATATAATCCCGAACCGAGACGCTAAGGAGGCGGGTGGAAAATGCCTCCACTGACGAGTGGGGGAGGAAAATCTGATAGGGCGGTTGTGCTGGAGTAATCCATGAGCGGATACATGGGTTATAGCGTCGTATCTCTTTTAACGAGAGGCCGCTTAATTCACGCACCAGCGACACCTCCATCGGAGCCTCAAGGTTTACTGTTTCAAAAGGAACCTCTGTCTCGATATTTGGAAGCTCAATACCTTGGGCCTTCGCATCGAGGATTAAATCTCGGGTAACAAGAAGGCGGGGCACATATCGTCGTGTCTCTCGGGGCAATTTTAGGGACCAGAAATCTATTGGTTTGCCTGCTCTTTGGTTACGCTTTATCGCACGTTCAATCCGGCCTGGCCCAGCGTTATAAGCCGCTATCGCAAGTAACCAGTCCCCGAATTTAGCATGCATTCGTTCAAGATAATCGAGAGCGGCTCGCGTCGAGTGAACAACATCTCTCCGCTGATCACATGTTTGACCAAGTTTGAGTTTTAAAACCCTCGCCGTACCTGGCATTATTTGCCACATACCAACCGCGCCCATCCGCGAGACGGCCCACGGGCTATATGCAGATTCTACGTAGGGTAGGAGTGCAAGTTCGGCTGGTAGGCCGCGACGTTTTACTTCAGTCCATACGTATGGAAGATAAATATCTGCTTTACCAAGAAAGTCTGCGAAGAATCCGGGGCTATGGGTTAAGCGTCGGCGATGTAAATCTGCATATTTGGTCTCCTTGAGATCCCCGAGAGCAAATCTGCCGATGACTTCGGCCCAGATTGTACCCTCGATAGCGGCGAGATTAGTTTCTGGCTGAGTGCTGGGACCAGTCTTATCGGCCTCTTCAACTATGTTCGGACTATCAACTGCTTCACCAAGTTCGCGAATAATCGCCAACGGGTCGTACATCGACTCATCACTCAGATTGGGATCTGTGTTCTCCGACTGTTTCTCAATGACATTACTAAGGCTAGGCTCCGGACCCTCTAGTCGTTCTTCGGTATCCGCTTCCACGTTAGGCTTCGGACGCTCTGCTTGGTTATCAATAACATCTGTCTCACTTACAACCACATTATTGTTCTGGATTGTTTGACATCCGGCCAGTGAGAGGAGTAGAGCAATTAAGCTACTTCTTGAGAGGTATTTGAAGGACATTAAAATTTATCTTTTTGTAAACGGCGCGCAGCAAGCTCTGAAGAGTCCCGTGAACGTAAAAATGGATTAGTCAAACGTTCCATAAATAATGTCGTCGGCACGGTGGAAATGTCTTGGGTTCTCAGTTTTTCAACTGATACTAGGCGCGTTTCAATATCTGAATTATCAGGCTCCGCGAATGCGGCATATTTTAGGTTTGCTAATGTGTACTCATGGGCACAGTAAATCGATGTATTCTCGGGCAACGTATTAAGCTTCTGGAGGCTACGGTGCATATCTTCAGGAGTGCCCTCAAATAAGCGGCCACAACCGGCAACAAATAACGTGTCGCCTGTAAAGGCTACTGGCGACTCTAGTAACTTTGAATCAGAAAAAAAGGCAATATGATCAAGCGTGTGTCCGGGTACTTCAATTACCCTGAAGGCTGCCCCTAGTACGTCAATTATCTGTCCCTCTGAAACCGCTCGAGAAGGGCCCTTAAGTGTTTTATTCGAGCCAATAACCTCACATTCACCATATCTTGATCGGAGATCTTCAACACCACCTTGATGATCACCATGCCAGTGAGTGAGCAGAATTCCCGACAGAGAAAGTCGATGTCTATCTAGAAAAGCAATCACAGGGACCGAGTCGCCAGGATCTACTACCCAAGCAGACGTCCCGTCTGAGATGATCCATATGTAGTTATCGCTAAATGCTTGGACTTGATGAATCTGCAGCATTAGCCGTTATCCGACTCAGCCATGGCTGTGATATTGAAGCCATTATCGCAGTAGATTATTTGACCAGTGATTCCCGAAGCCATATCTGATGCCAAGAACGCAGCCAAGTTTCCGACTTCTTCGGTTGTTGTATTACGGCGCAATGGAGTCCGCGATGCGTTGTAGTTCAACATCGAACGGAAGTCTTTTATACCGCTCGCCGCAAGAGTTCGGATTGGTCCTGCTGAAATTGCATTAACACGGTGCCCCTTGGGTCCCATCGATGTCGCCAGGAAACGAACTCCAGCCTCCAGAGACGCCTTTGCGAGACCCATCACGTTGTAGTTTGGCATTGTCTGGACAGCCCCGAGATAGGACAGAGTAATGATACTCCCGTCACGCCCCTCGAGCATACCTTGAGCCGCCTTCGCCAAAGCAACTAAGCTGTATGAAGAGATATCGTGGGCGACCCTAAAGCCTTCGCGCGTTGTTACGTCAACGAAGCTGCCGCTGAGTTGATCTCCGGGTGCGAAACCAACTGCATGCACAACGATATCGATTCCCTCCCACTGCTTGCCCAAGGCTTCGAAAACAGCAGCGATATCCTCATCGCTGGCGACGTCACAAGGGAAGCACAATTCAGGAGACGTGCCCCAGCCCTCCGCAAATCCCAGAACACGATCTTTTAGTTTGTCATTTTGGTATGTGAATGCCAACTCAGCGCCCTCGCGATGCATCGACTGTGCGATGCCGTATGCGATTGATAATTTACTGGCGACACCAACAATCAGTGCGCGTTTACCGGAGAGCATTCCCATTGCGTATCCTTTTTCTGGCCTTGATGCTAACGGAAGCGATGGTACCATGAACTCATGGCAGTTCAGAGCGTGTTTCGACTCGGGTTACATGAAAAACAGCGTGCATGGGATCGCTGGATTGTTGGTCGCCTTGGACACAGGATTCAAGTGGAGGAGCGCAGACTGGCGCGTCGCGAATTGCGTCGCTTATTTGGGCAGGTGGTTATTCAAGTAGGCGGGACTCCAGGATTTCCTCTAATCGCGGATTCGTTGGCGCCCGTTCGATTCCATGTCGTATTTGGTGGCGATCTACCGAAGACCTCACATTGTCCTATCATTGTTGCTGAGGACAGCTTGCTTCCTCTCCCGACTGACTCGGTCGATATTCTGGTACTACAGCACTCCCTCGACATTAGCGTACAACCGCATCAAGCGCTGCGGGAAGCAGAGCGGGTACTACGTCCAGGGGGGCGGCTATTGCTCTTTGGATTCAATCCCGCTTCAAGCTGGGGGCTGAGACGTATGCTGAGTACGCCCCTGGACAGCCTGTTGCCATGGCACGCACGTTTTATGGGCCGGTCCCAGATCGAGGATTGGTGTCGTTTGTTGAACCTTGCTCCAGAGCTCTCTAGATACGCCGTCTACAGCCTACCGTTTGCAAGGGATAGTGTTCGCAAGCTATTTAAAAATATTGAGCACCGGATGGCTCAGAGTGAGTGGCCGGTTGGCGCCGTGTACTGCTTGCGTGCAAAGAAGGAGAGATCTGCTTATATCTCAGGGAAGCCAAATCCACTGGGCCGGCTAGCGTCAGTCAGAAAAACTCTTAGGCCCGCCGTTGGGATGCGGCGGAGGCCAGTATTGCGCGTAGTGCCGAAACAGGATGGCGCACCTCCTGATCTGACAAGCGTCTAACCTGAGAGCGGCACGAGTATCCTGTCGCCAAGATCTCTTCATCTGGCTGAGTTGTTGACTCAATCTTAGGTTTCCAGCTTTGACCATAGATTGTCTTTGATGTGTCTAGATTCGCTCTCTCATGGCCATAGGTTCCAGCCATACCACAGCATCCCACTGACTCAATTTCCAGTGATTGTCCAACCATCGCGAAAATTGGTTTCCATAGGGCGAGCGATTCTTTCGCATTAGTAGCTTCTGTGCAGTGGCCAAATAAGCGGAATCGTCTAACTGGTAATTTTGTGGACAATGTACCTTCAATCAGATGCCTAGAAATAAATTCTTGGACGAGTTCAACCTGTGGTACGTCAATTGCCGCCTCTCTGTACTCTGATCGATAGGTC
>JBMZTF010000081.1:0-7215 GCA_049623565.1 Litorivicinaceae bacterium | reverse complement strand
GAATGGACCAAAGATCATACTGGCGCCGATCCAGCACACCGTAAGAGCTAGTGATATGGCGATGACATAAAAGATCTGATCATCAGACACCGTTGCGTTCCTCTTGGATTGTTGGAGGAAAAGGAGGACACATCCAATATGTCCCAGATAGGAGGATTGATACCCAAAACGATTCGAGGGTATCGCGTCAACAAACATCGACTTTAGTATCATAGTCTGAGTCAGTGGCGTTTGCAGCATAAAAATTATACAAACTCGATGGTGAACTGCTCTGTAGACCTGCGTCCTGATAGTATAGCTGGTGGATTGGTATCGCTGGCTGATTGGTTCTGTCAGACATTGGCACCATTGACAGCCCTGGGTAAACAATGAAACCTCTCTCATCAAAATCGGTCGGACGGAAGCTGTTTTATGAGGCTATCAAGACGCGCTTTTCTCTCAAAGTTATCAGGGCTCGCACTTTACTCAGCCACCGGTGTCGCTGGCGCGCGTGTAACACCTGGACAGAGCCTGGGACCGTTTTATCCTCAGAAAGCACCGGTTGATAGTGACGCCGACCTTACCTTTGTCGATGGCAAAGCCGGCCAGGCTAAGGGTCAGGTAACGATGCTTATCGGTCGTGTCATTGACCGACTCGGGGTGCCGGTTGAAGACGCCAGAGTTGAGATTTGGCAATGTGACGCGTTTGGCTCCTATCATCACCCTCGCGGCGGCGGCGGTGTCGATCCATATTTTCAAGGATACGGACAAACCACTACAGATCGTGACGGAGCCTATCAGTTCAGAACGATTAAACCAGTCGCTTACCCTGGAAGAGCGCCCCATATTCACATGAAGGTCAGACATCGCTCGATAGAGTTGGTGACCCAGATATATGTGCGCGGTGAGGCCGCGAATCAACGAGATTTCTTACTGAATGCGATAAAGGATAACGAGGCACGACAGTCCCTCGTGGTCGCTTTTGAGCCAGATCCTAGCTTAGCAGGCCCCGGGCTGGTCGCGCGCTTTGACCCGGTTCTCGGTTAATCGCTTACTGGCTCTAGGATCAGCTCCGGGGACCACCGGAACAGGGAACCCTCCGCTTAATAGTTAGTACATAATCCAGAGCGTTACCCAAAAGCTCTGTTCTGATCTTACAGATACGCTGCGGTCGGTTTTTCAAGTACCCTAGCCCATGATTTGACATAGCTCCAGGGGTGAATTTGTGAGCACCATAGGCACACCGTTTACCGCAACCGCCAAACGCGCACTTTTGTGCGGCTCTGGCGAACTTGGTAAGGAGGTAGCAATTGAGCTCCAGCGTCTCGGAATCGAGGTCATCGCGCTAGACTCATACGCCAACGCGCCGGCGATGCAGGTTGCGGACCGAAGCCATGTCCTCAACATGCTTGACCCGGTCGCCCTACGCACGGTGATCGTGGCCGAGAATCCTCACCTAATCATTCCCGAAGTCGAAGCGATCGCGACAGATACCCTGGTCGAGCTCGAAGGAGAGGGGTTTCGGGTAGTGCCAACCGCGCGTGCGACCAAGTTAACGATGAATCGGAAGGGGATCCGGGAGCTTGCCGCGAAAGAGCTGGGTTTGAAGACATCGAACTACTGGTTCGCAGATACCCGTGAAACTTACCTGGAGGCTATTGAGGCGGTCGGCATACCGTTCGTTGTCAAGCCGATTATGAGCAGTTCTGGTAAAGGGCAGAGCGTCGTAAGAGACGTGAACGATATTCAGCCTGCATGGGCATACGCCCAGAGTGGTGGGCGCACGAGGGATGTCAGTGAAGTGATCGTTGAGTCCCTCATCGACTTTGATTATGAGATCACGCTGCTCACGATTCGGCATAAAGATGGTGTGTCTTTCTGTGACCCAATAGGGCACGTTCAAGAGTCTGGCGATTATCAGCACAGCTGGCAGCCTCACCCGATGTCAGAGACGACCTTGGATGCTGCTCAGCGCGTCGCGGACAAGGTCACCGCGGCATTATGCGGCGAGGATGGTCGGGGCATTTTTGGTGTCGAGCTCTTTGTTAAGGGAGAGGAAGTGTTCTTCAACGAGGTATCTCCCCGTCCTCATGATACCGGGTTAGTCACGCTGATTTCTCAAGATTTGTCAGAGTTTGCGCTACATGTACGCGCTATTCTCGAGCTACCAGTTCCAAATATCACTCAACATGGTCCGAGTGCCTCGTCGGTGATCCTACCACGCGGTGATTCTGAGCAAACAGAGTTCTCCAACCTTGACAACGCGCTTGCTGAACCGGATACCCAGGTACGTTTGTTCGGTAAGCCGATTATCAGAGGCAAGCGCCGCATGGGGGTTGGCCTAGCACGTGGCTCGACTATTGAGGACGCCTTGGATAAAGCGAAAGCTGTCGCGGGCGCGGTCCGGGTAAGGTTTTAGGTCCCGGATGGAGGCATACCTACCAGAACGTCTTATCAGGAAAATATTTCGAACGAGGCCGAGGAACCGTGTCCTCGGGTCTCAGAGTGATCAGGATAGGTCGGTTGTTTTGTCGGGTCAGGGCAACTGTAAATTGATGACCAGCCCGCTGGCGATCAAACAGACCCCGAACATAATTCGACTTAGTTCGTCTGTCATTGTCAGGTCCTCAACTGGTCTTAACAGAGCGAGTGTCCCGAAATAAAATGGAGCAAGATTGGAGAGGTAGGGGTTTATCTGTGGAGCTCCTACAATATCACTCTTGGTTAATTCAAAATAGAACGCAATCTAGACCTACATAAAGCTATGAAATCAGCTAAACATGATGAGGCAGATATCTAATGACCATGTCCCCCAAAGAGCACCAAGAGCAGATAGGTAATTTGTTGAACAGCGTCAAGAGTTTGATGCTGGCTACAGTACACCGAGACGGATCACCGTTGGCCTCATACACACCATTCGCTGCTAACGGCGACCAGTCGGCTTTATGGATATTAGTCAGCGACCTCGCTGGACACGCCCAGAATCTCGCGGGGTCCGAACAGTGCTCGGTCCTCGTCATTCGCGACGAGCAAGACTCCGCCCAGGTTTATGTGAGAGAACGGCTGCAGTATGAGATGGGTGCGGTGGAATGTTCTAGGGATGAAGATCTTTGGGACGAGGGGGTTACAGCGTTACGCGATCGTCATGGTGGGTTGGTTGACACGCTTACCGGGTTGAGTGATTTTCGTCTGTTTAGGTTGCGTCCCCGGTCTGGTCGTTACGTCGTGGGGTTCGGGCAGGCCTATGAATTAACTGCCGGATCGTTGTCGGTGATCGATCATCACCTGCAGGGGCCGACAGGGCCCCAGACAAGCTAGGAGGACTCACGGCTATGGTTAATACACTTGTTTCTGTTGACTGGTTACGTGATCACCTAAATGACCCGAATCTTATGGTTCTAGACGCGTCTTACCATCTGCCCGCAGCGAGGCGAGATCCTGACGTCGAATTCGTTGAGCAGCACATCCCAGGTGCTCTGCGTTTCGATATTGACGAGATTTCCGATCCCAGCATGGCGCTTCCCCATACGTTACCCACACCGGAGCAGTTTGATGCTGCGATGCAGGACCTAGGTATCGGTGCCGGGATGCGAGTTGTCGTCTATGACAGTGTCGGGCTATTTTCAGCGGCTCGGGCGTGGTGGATGTTCCGTTATTTTGGACATGAAGAGGTAGCTGTACTCGATGGCGGTCTGCCCGCTTGGGTCGAAGCAGGTCAGGCAGTGGAGTCGGGACGTGGAAGGGTGGCGCCTCCACCTCATCCGTTTAGGTCGAGAGTTCATCGGCATTGGGTTGTTAATGCTGAGGATCTTGTGGAAAACATCCAGTCTGAAGAGTACCTAGTACTCGATGCTCGCGCGAATCCCCGTTTTACGGGGGAGGCAGCCGAGCCCCGCCCAGGCACACGGGCGGGCCACATTCCTAAAAGCATTAATCTGCCATTCAGTGATCTGTTAGACCCCGAATCAGGACGGTTTAAGTCGGTAGAGGCCGTCCGTGCACTCTTCTCCGATGTGGGTGTGAATCATCTACCTGTCGTTGTTAGCTGTGGTTCAGGTGTGACCGCTTGTGTGCTTGCGCTCGGGCTCGAGGTCGCAGGGCTGCCCGAACCGAAGCTCTACGATGGTTCATGGTCTGAGTGGGGGAGCCGAGACGACCTCCCGGTTGAGACCGGGAATTGAGCGCCAGAGATCCCCGAGAATACTGTCAACACCCTGGCCTCCTCCCTAATGTTTTTTTATTTTCTTAAAAAGCTAGGTTGAAATTGTTATCCGCCTCGATCTCGATAATCAGTTGTGAGACTAAGGCTCAATATCGATACAATACGCTCCGGGATTGTAGAATTTTTTTAAGGGACAAGAACAGATGCCAAGCATCCAGCAACTGCTTCAAGGATTTGAAGCCTTCCGTGAGCTTTATTTTAAGAAGGACACCGCACTTTTTAAGCGGCTCGCTACACAGGGGCAAAAGCCATCAACCCTCCTAATCTCGTGCTCAGACAGCCGCGTTGACCCAGCAACTTTATTTGGCACCGAACCCGGTGAGCTTTTTGTCGTCCGTAACGTTGCCAACCTAGTCCCGCCATATGAGTCGGATGACCGATCGTACGGAACGAGTTCGGCGATCGAGTTCGCGGTACGTGACCTCGGGGTGTCGCAAATTGTTGTCCTCGGACATTCCAGCTGCGGGGGAATCCATGCTCTATGCAATCACCTCAGTGGTGAGGTGTCTGAACGCGAGTTCATCGTGCGTTGGGTATCGATCGCCTCCGACGCCGTGGCGCCTCACGTTGACGAGCCAAGACAGCACGCCGAGCAGGCGGCGATTCGTGCGTCTGTGGAGAACCTAAAGACCTTCCCATGGATCCGCGAGCGTGTCGTGTCTGGTGACCTGACGCTACATGGCTGGTGGTTTGATTTGGCGGCGGGGACGCTCTCTGTCATCTCAGAGGAACGCGCGCAGCCCTAATCCTTGAACAAACGAAACGGTCTCGGTCCGCGGAAGATCATTAAATAGATCGATATGAGAGTCGTTAAGGCATAGAAGAGCAGTGTCCAGCCGGGGATTGATAGCGCAAAGAATGTCCATTGCACCTCCGCGCAGCTCCCTGATCCAAGTAGCATGGTGCGTAAACTATCTGCTAGCGGGAACCGCTCGATCATAAAGTAGATATCTGGCCCGCATGCGGGAACCTCGTCTTCGGGGAGCGACTGTAGCCACAGTTGCCTGGATGCGAGCCAAATCCCGAGGCCCGAACTCATTAATGCGACCGTGGCGAAGACCAGTCGCGAGCCATAGAACGGAAGCATATAGAGAAGACTCGCGATACCGATTAAGGCAAACATAATGCGTTGGGCAAGGCAGAGTGCGCACGGAACGAGTCCATCGACATATTCCATGTAAAAGGCCGTCGCCAGCAGTGCGGCGCAAATCAGAGTTGTTACAAGCGCGATACGCGCACTGTAGGCTGACATCTTGTCTCCCTTGTATAGCAACGAGTGTAGCCGACGTCTTGCTGAAAAGTCATGAGCTCATTCATTGAACTTTTGCGGTGGGGCTGGCTGCTTTATTGTCTCTGCATCTTCGTTCTCGTATCAATGGACGATATATGATTTTGGTGCAAAGACTCACTCGAACGCCGAGCTCCTGTTGCTTCCTTCAAATATCAATTTTTATATGTATCTGTGGACAGGGCGATCGATGTTAGAGGCTCGGCCGGGTAAGACTTTCCACAGTTCACTTGTCAAGTAACGTGATTTCCCCAAAAGAAACGCTTCCGGGATTTTTATAAAAAATAGTTAACGAAAGCCTTTTAATTAATTGAAAAATATATTATTTTTATTAATGTATAAAAATTGATCAGTCGAATCAAACGCAGGGTTCGTGGGATCTTAGGTCAAACCTACAGTTTTTATCCAACAACTTATCCACAGGTTTTTGGGGTAACCATTTTGTCAATACGTCACAGAAAAAAAATTCGAGAATTGAAACATTCGGAAGATGCTTCATCATGTAGAGCTTAAAAAGGAGTACACCATGCTTGACCTCAAGATTGCGAATACTATTGTTAATCACATCATCGACGCCGCTTCAAAACGCAGCGATTTGAAGCCAATGACAGCTGTTGTCTTGGATGCCGGTGGAGCGGTTATTGCCTCCCAGCGTCAGGACGGAGCCTCCCCGATCCGCGTTGATCTTGCAAAAGGCAAAGCGCATGGGGCGGTTATGATGGGTCTGAGTAGCCGAAAGCTTGGCGAGCGCGCTGAGCAGCAGGCTTATTTCATCCAGGCAATGAACGCGCTGTGCAACGGCTCGCTGGTTCCAGTCGCCGGTGGTGTCCTGGTTCGTGACGGGTCGGGAGCGGTCATTGGGGCCGTCGGTGTAACTGGTGACACCTCAGATAACGACGAAGAGTTAGCAATCGCCGCGATTAGGTCGGTAGGACTGGATCCTGACGCATAAGTCTATACAGCGAACCAGTGAGTGGTCGTCGTGTGGTCGTCGACGTTACCGTCTGGGTAGGTTTTGGGGCGACGGACGGGTTGCCTGTGTGATTGGCCTGAACCCATCAACGGCCGATGATCAGTTGGACGACCCCACCAATCGTCGTCTGATCGGTCTACTGGACGCGGAGAGCTTTAAGGGCTACTGGCTTGTAAACCTCATACCAGAATCAACGCCATACCCCAAGAAGTTAGGAACACAGACGCGGCGCCTGTCTCAAAGAAATCGGGCGGTCATCCAGCAAACAGCGACGGAAGCTGATGCGGTTATAGTTGCCTGGGGCGCCGGTGCAGGACGTTGTCCGTTTCGGCGCCGGCTGGTTGGCGGTCTCGTCGACCCGCTATGCTTCGGAGTCACGCGGGCCGGTGAGCCAAAGCACCCGCTGTACCTCCCAACGGATACCTATCTAAGACCATTCCCTGGGTGGAGGTAATCAGTAGGTCAGTATCGTTTTTAAAACGCTCCGCATGGACTCCAGGTATTCGTCGTCTGACGCCAAACCCGATTCCGCATAGTGAATTTTTGCGTCAGGAATTTGTTGCACCAGTGACTCTGCAAGATGAGCGGGATGGAGTGCGTCCTGCTCTTGCCCGATGATATCGGTTCGACACCTAAGCTGGCCAAGTTCGGTTACGCTAAGTGTTATTGCCTCGGCCTCAAGGGCGTCCATCCAAACCATTAGATCATCGAGTCTCGGATGATCGAGAAGTCGTCGGTATGTTTCTTGGTTAC
>JBMZTF010000080.1:0-7220 GCA_049623565.1 Litorivicinaceae bacterium | reverse complement strand
ACTTAACGTTATCTGACTTTTCTCCAGAACTCCGTATGTTGTCCAGGTAGTTAGTCATCGCTGGGGAGGTGGTGGCGTTCCATAACAAATCCCTGAACGAGCCGTCTAGCTGCGCTTCCAGTGCCCTCTCCATGTAATCTGCTACGAGCATACCTCGGTCGGTGTGGCCCAGAGAGATAAAAAAATGATTCGCCCAAAAATGAAGAAGTCGCTGCCTAACTTGGTCATCTGCATAGATAGCCCGGTGAAAAAAGCGTGTCTCGTCGTGACGGGTTGGGAGGTTCTCACGCGCCCATAGCCTCAATTTCTGCCTTATTTCAGCCGCATTAAGACTCGAGTTGTTCCTGTGTTTTTTCGTTTGCCTACGATAGGCGAAACCCAACTCATATCTCTGGCGAACATCAAAAGCATATTGCGTGGGCCACTGTTCTATCTGATTAGGGTCCGATAGGGACGCAATTCCACGAAATTCGCGCGGCTGGTCCAACTGAAAATCGATCCACTGAATACCATCAACGGGCAGCTCCTCGTCAGGCCGAAATCCTAAACCTACCCGTCTCGCGAATCGTTGAAGTTTATCCATCACACCTTTCCGGGCTATAAACGCCACCACAGGCTTACAAGATTTACATAAAAATTCAATAGTTGAGGGAAGATCGCTCAGCCGTGATCCGCAGGCGCGATCACCCTTTGAGTCTTGTGGGGCGTACTTCTTTAAACCGCCAGAGAACCTTCATAAGCTTCGGTCAATAGAATAACTCTACGTACAGATCAGACGATGGATTAAAAAATTTTTAAATTTATTTTGGATAATGAAGCAGCGGAAGAGATCCCTGAAAGGGTGGCAGGGATGGGCCTAGAACAGGGACTCCTTGCCCTGAGAACCTAGGCCCATCAGATAACCACGGAAGGTATCCTTTCCCGCCACTTCCAAGATTAATACGGTCGCGATTACCGACAAATACCCCTTTCGTATGAATCCAAGCCAAACTTTCAATTGGTCCGGTTTGGACACCTTATCAGGGTGAGAAACGACTAACCTAGAGCCGTCTTATTATAGGAGGCCTGGTATGACAGAGAGACAAAAACCGAAATGCGGATGTGGTCGTTCCCCGACCGGATATTGTATCGGCTGGCACTCGCTGAGCGAGGAAGATTATCTCGAAAAGAAGAGCGAATACGACGGATCAGATAGTGAAGCTGAAGCAGACCAGGACCGATGCTCCAATCGCGGCGAACCGAAAGCGTCATAGGTTCGTGACGCATTGACGACGACGCTACACTTTCGAGGCATCGCAGATACTCTCGGCGATGCCTCGGGGGTTCGCTTAGCTAGTCAGCGACCATGTCGGCGCCACAGCACTGTGGGCTCTTGATCTTCCCCTCGCACTCCGGACACTGAGAGATTTGAACGACAGTGCCGTCATCGAGCGTTAACGAACCATCAACCAGCGAAGCATCACACTTCGCGCACGAGGCATTGACCGCCATCCCACACGCTTCACATTCATATGTTGCCATAATCAACCCCGTTCTTTGTTTATTGTTTTTCTAAAAGCTCTTGGTCAGCTAATTTCCACTTTTTTCAATATACGCGAAAAATACTTAGAGCGCCTATCTGTTCTTAATTACGTATTTAAGACGTTGAGGTCCTCTGGCCGATCAGAGCCTGATGATATTAACAAGCTGCTTCGGCTTCACACCCAACCACTGACGGACCAACGACCCCACCTCCCGTTGCAGGGCATTTCGTAGCGCGTCGTCCGCCTGTAATGTCCGCGAATTCTGCTCGGCTAGGATATCCTCGATCGCGTACTTCAAATCGCCGGTCAGGGTCTCTGGATCGATATCGCCCGAAGGCACACCCACAAACTGGACCTGAGGCTCCGTGGCCAGGCGTGCTTTTTTGTCGAGCACCACGGTCAGGGTCACCAAACCACCGTCAGCCAGGGCGCTACGTTCGGAGAGCGCACGATCATTGAGCGGGACAAGGCTCGACCCGGATAACCCGAGCCGACCGGTTTGCACTGTCGCTATACGAGTCGCACCAGAATCAGAGAGATGCAACACGGCGCCATTCACGACGCGCGCTGATCCTAGCCCCATATCAGTCGCCAGCTCTGCATGCGCCGCCATGTGTCGCTCCTCGCCGTGAACGGGGATCACACAGGCTGGTCGTAGCGCCCTGTACATCCAGCGCAGCTCGTCTCGACACGGGTGGCCAGATACATGGATCGGCGCGTCCTGCTCGGTCACTACATTCACTTTTTTCTGAGACAAGAGATCGTAGAGCCGGTACAGCTTCTTTTCGTTACCGGGAATAACTTTCGACGAGAACACTACCGTGTCGTCTGGCTCGAGATACAGATCTTGATGCTCACCCTTCGCGAGGCGGGCCATGGCGGCTCTAGGCTCTCCCTGAGAGCCTGTCGCTAGAATCAGTTGCTCCGACCTCGGTAGATAATCTAAATCCTCCGTGGGCACCAGGTCAGGGAAAGTTTTCAGATATCCGTTTGCTTTAGCTGTGTGCAAATAATTAAACAAGCTCCGCCCAAGTACCGTGATTCGGCGACCGGTCTGACCCGCGATCTCTCCCAAACTAGCGAGCCGCGCTGTGTTCGAAGAAAAACAAGTCACAGCGACCCGGTTCGGCTGACCAGAGATGACATCGAGAAGGGCCTTATGACACTCTGCTTCAGAACCAGACCACCCCTCAATGGTCGCATTGGTCGAGTCGCCAACCACAAACTCAATCCCAGACTCGCCGAGCGCCATGAGTCGCCGGTCGTCATAGTGCTCGCCCTCAATCGGGTGCGGATCGAGCTTCCAGTCGCCTGTATGGAACACCGTGCGACCGGCGGCCTGGATCACCAGCGCGTTCGGCTCTGGGATGGAGTGCGTCAGTGTCACCCACTCTAATTTAAAGCAACCTAACTCCAGACCGGAGCCGGGCAACACCTCGTGGAGCGGGACCTGGTCAAGCAGACCCGCCTCTCCTATTTTTCGCCTCGCAACCGAGGCCGTAAAAGGTGTGCAGTAGACCGGGGCCTTCAGTTTGTTCCACAGGTAGTGGAGGGCACCTACATGATCCTCGTGCGCGTGTGTAATAACGATACCGATGATTTGATCACGCACGGACCGGAGAGCAGATATGTCCGGGCAGATTACATCAATACCAGGAGGCGTCGAATCATCACCAAACGTGATTCCGACATCAACGAGTAAATATTGACCGTCACAGCAATACACATTGAAGTTCATCCCAATCTCGCCAGATCCTCCGAGTGGGATGAAATACAACTGCCCATCGACGAACGGCACTTGAGAAAAATTAGCGAGTGGTTTCAAATTACTGTATATTTTTCCAGTTAAGAATAAGAAAAGGATGTTTCTATGGTTACGATCTTATTACCACAGAACAAAAAATCAGCACCGCTGCAAGCGCACAACGCCGCGTTAGACTTATTGGAGTCATTTGAAAGTATTGCAATCATTGGCTGGGTATCTTGCGGCCAGCCTATCGATATATTTACCCAAGAAGAGAGGATTGAAGTCCCATCGAGGCTGGCGCGAAAAAAAACGTATGCACTGCGTGTCCGCGGCGACTCAATGAAAGACGCGAATATCCTTGACGGTGATGTGGTGGTGATTGAGCAGTCGCAAACTGCGGAGAATGGCGAAAAGGTTGTTGTCCGAATTAATCAAAAAGAAGTCACATTGAAAACACTGAGGCTCGATCAAGACGGGGTAAAACTGCTTCCGGCAAACAGTTCAATGAGGCCGATCGTATTAAACAACGCCGATATAGAGGTACTAGGAATTGTCCGCGGCGTCATCCGAGATCGTATTTAGTCGGCAAGCATCTCGAGATAGTCGACGGTCACCGGATTACTGTCACCTCGGTCCGCTAGACTATCGACGATGGCAGTGGCCATTGATAAGTCGTGCCCAGTCGTGTAGAAGCATGGACTGGCCAGACAGCGCAGGCCGGCACCACGGGCCGAGGCTACCCCCGCCCAAGCGTCCTCTATAGCTATCGCCTCACGTGGATCAAGCCCCATTCTTTCTAGAGCAACTTTGTATACCCTAGGGTCAGGTTTCTTTTCGGGGACCGCATTGCCACCCACTATCACCTCGAACTGCCTGAGCTTTAACGCCCCACCGACCGCGGCATCTAGGGCCTCAACATTCGCTTCTGTGGTTGTCGTCGCGATCGCTAGACGGACCGACCGGGATAAACACTCCTCGATTAATTGCTCAACCCCCGGGCGAAGGGATACTGAGTCTGACAATGACTCGGCATAGCGTGCCGTTTTAAGGCGGTGTAATGACGCGATATCGTCGTCGCTAACTCCAGAAATCGATTCGGTCTCAACGTAGTGACGGATTCGCTCCTTACCACCAAATACTTTCAACAGCTCGCGGTATTGTTCTGGTGACCAATACCAACCTAGTCCCGCCTGCTCAAAGACTGTATTGAACGCCTCGCGATGAAACTCTTCAGTCTCGGCGAGCGTACCGTCAACATCAAATATCACTGCCCTCAACATGCTCAGGCCGCGAGTTTCTCTAATGCATCGAACAGGTACCCGAGGCTATCGATAACCAGGTCAGCGCCGAGAAACTCGGGTTCGATATTTGTATAACCTCCCCTCACCAAGATGCATGGCATCCCAGCGTTTCGGGCGGCGTTCACATCCGCGATCGAGTCACCAACCAAGACGGCTTGTCGCTCGCCCGTCCCAATACGCTCAGCGCATAGCAGCAGAGGCTCAGGATCGGGCTTCAACGAACGGCCCGGCACCCAACCAACACAGTCGAGAAAGAATGGCATCAGGCTCAGCTCGTCCAAAATTATCTCCGCGACGGGCTCCGACTTGTTCGTACACACACCCATCGCAAAACCAGCGGCCTGTGCGGTGCCTAGTGTTTCTCGAACATCACACATTGGCCTGGTATTCACGGCAGGTCCATCATTGTAGGCTGTCTTAAATGCATCACAGAACGCTTGCTGGATCTTTTGTGACCCACCAGTCGCCTCCAGCGCGCGCTCACATAGGTTCGGCATCCCGTCCCCGATAAAGGCCTGGGTCTCTTCCATCGAGATGCAACGAAGACCGTAGCGCGGCAAGACGCTATTTACGGCAGCGTGAAGATCAGCCGCGGAGTCGACCAGCGTGCCATCCAAATCAAAAACCAATGAAAACCGGCTGGCGAGATCACGGCTATTCGTCATCAAAGACCCTTCACCGAGTCCCTGATGGCCTGGATATTCTGACGATAAGACTCAACAGACCCGCCCTTAAATACGGCAGACCCAGCGACTAAGGCCGTAGCGCCAGCCGCAACAACGAGAGGGGCAGTCTCGGGAGTTATCCCACCGTCCACCTCGATATCTACATCACGGCCATCCAGCATATCGCGAATCCGTGCGATCTTATCGACTGCTGTCGGTAAGAACGATTGCCCACCAAATCCGGGGTTCACACTCATGACGAGGATCAGGTCCACCCGGTCAAGGATATAGCGCAGGCAGTCTTCCGAGGTGTGCGGATTCAGTGATACGCCGGCCCGGCAACCTAGCTCGCGGATCCTCGCCAGCGTTCGATCCAGGTGCTCGCAGACCTCGGCATGCACGGTGATAACATCGGTACCCGCATTCTGATAAACCTCAAGCAACCGATCTGGATTACTCACCATCAGGTGAGCGTCAAATATTTTTCCACTCACACCACGAACTGCCTGGATAATTGGTGGTCCAAATGTGAGGTTAGGAACGAAGTGTCCGTCCATCACGTCCAGGTGAATCCAGTCACATCCCGCCTGATCAACCGCTTGAATTTCAGCCGCAAGCTTTCCAAAATCTGCTGCGAGTACTGAGGGCGCTATTTTCACGTCGGCCATATGTGTTCCTTATCCAATGTGAGCTATAGCTTACCTGAACCGTCTATTCGATCCACATCATGGACCGGGTTTGGATCGATTCGACACGTATCAGCCACCCGTTGACTCAGTGTATGTTGCATGAAGTTTTCCTACCCACGCAGACGTCGGGATTCGGAGGCCAGCCTCCAAATCATGGGGGTCAAGATCAGTTGAAGTGCCAGGGCCATCTTACCCCCCGGGATTACTATGGAATTGGGTCGCGACATGAAGCTGTCGTGGATCATAGATAATAGGTAAGGAAAATCGATCCCCCTCGGGTTCGCAAAGCGAATCACGACCATCGACTCGTCGGGGGTTGGAATCCAGCGCGCGATAAACGGGTTGGATGTATCCACGATCGGAACACGCTGGAAATTAATATCCGTAATCGCAAACTGCGGGCAGATATAATGCACATAATCGTGCATCCGCCGCAAAATTGTGTCCGTTACCGCCTCAGTAGAATACCCGCGTTTCGCCTTGTCTCGATGAAGCTTCTGAATCCACTCCAGGTTAATTACAGGAACCACCCCAACCTTAAGGTCGGCATATTGCGCGATATTCACCTTATCGTTAACAACGGCACCATGAAGACCCTCGTAGAACAGTAAATCGGTATCATTCTCGAAAGACCGCCAATCAGTAAACGTGCCGGAAGGGCAGCCCCACTGTTCGGCCTCCTCGTCATCATGCACATATGTGCGCGTCCGCCCGTTTCCGGTTTCCCCATATGTTTTAAAAACATCTTCGAGAAGCGCAAACTCGTTGGCCTCCTCACCGAAATGCGAGAAATTATTAGCTGGGTTTCCTTGGGCCTCTGCCAATCTTCTCTTCATCTCGGCGCGGTCAAAACGATGAAACGCGTCCCCCCCGATGAACGCTGCCTTCACCTTTTCACGAAAAAAAATCTGCGCGAAGGTGTCTCGTACAGTCGACGTGCCCGCGCCAGATGATCCCGTGATCGAAATTATCGGATGTTTTTGCGACATAACGTGTTCTCCGTCTACGACCGGAACAGGTTGCGGTGACTAAATAGAGGTGACTGATCTAGACCTTCCCGGGTCTCTGCCTCATAGCTACCGACCCATCGCACCTCTGTTTTCGATCCAAACACCAGCGCCGTACGCTGATGGGTCTCTGTCGGTGACTTCTCGAGAATTCGGGCGACACCATCGGTCGCGGCCCCTCCAGCCTGCTCGACAAGAAAAGCTACAGGGTTTGCCTCGTAAATAAGACGCAACCGTCCGTTCTCGTATGTTGGGCGCCGGTCCACCGGGTACAAGAAGATCCCGCCG
>JBMZTF010000079.1:0-7279 GCA_049623565.1 Litorivicinaceae bacterium | reverse complement strand
GTAACCTCCGACCAAAGCGGTCCCAATAAGGCTTATCTGCATCATCGTGGTCGGTGAAGAATAGAAGGCGATCGCCGAGATTAAAGCGACGATTTTTGTTTCACGGTCAGTACAAAGCTGCCTCCACATAGCGAGCACAGCCTGTGTCACGACACCGACTGCGACCAGCTTCATCGCGGTGACAAACCAAGCCGCCTCCGAGGCCCCATTTCCGCTGAGTATCCACAGTCCCGCGAAAAACATCAGCGTCGCGCTTGGGAGCGTGAACCCAAGCCACGCGGCACCTGCTCCCGCCCATCCAGCGAACCGATACCCGAGGCCCATGCCAATCTGGGATGATGCTGGGCCCGGTATCACCTGACATAAAGCGACCATCGAAGCGTAGTCACTTTCAGTTATCCGTCGCTCTTTTTCGACAAACTGCCTGCGAAATATGCCGATGTGAGCAATTGGCCCACCAAAGGAGGTACATCCGAGCCACAAGAATTTCATGAAAATGTCTAAGGGACCTGATTTCACAAGAAATTCTTACCTAAAACCTTCCTGAAACATCACAAACGGGTGTCATTTTGATGCTTTCGAGGAATACAGCGCCTCAATTTGAGAGGCGTAGAGAGCGATGACTTGAGGACGCTTAATCTTATGGGTCGGGGTGAGGAGTCCGTTGTCGATCGAACATGACTCCGTCATCACAAGTCCTTTACGGACCTGTAATAGCGAGGATTTATCTTGGTTGTAACGCCTCAAAACATCACGGATCGTCTGATCAACACGTTCAGACTCGATCTCCTCGTTCAGACAAATAATTGCAGATAACCATGGACGCGCGTCCCCCACGACAACCACCTGCTCCACCTCGGGGTATAGGCTGATTTCTTGCTCAATCGGCGCCGGGGCGATGTTGTCGCCACCCGAGTTCACAATCAGGTCCTTCAGTCGGCCGACAATCCGTATGTGCCCATCGGGATCGATCTCGGCGAGGTCACCTGTGTGAAGCCAACCATCAATCAGCACATCAGCAGTCGCAGCGGGATCGTTCCAATAACCGGACATCACGTTATCGCCCCGGACAAGTAACTCACCACCATCACTGAGCCTGACCTCGACCCCAGGTAATTTTGGCCCGACGGTGTCGGCTCTCTCAGATCCGGGTCGGTTTACGCTAATAACCGGGGACGCCTCGGTTTGCCCATACCCTTGTAAGATACCCACACCAAGCCCCTGAAAAAATTCAGATATTTTTGGGTTGAGGGCCGCCCCACCAGACACAAAATAACGAAGCTTCCCGCCGAATCGTTGGCGTACCTTATGACGAACAAGGCGCTCACACAGCCCGTCAAGGACTCGCTCTAGTACCGACAATTGGGACTTCTGACCCAGACGGATCGTAGCCCCAAAGAGGAACCGCTTAATTCGACTTTCTTTCTCTATCTGGCTAGTTATCCTGCTATGTAAAAGCTCGTACAGCCTCGGCACGGCCGTCATGAGTGTTGGGCTTACATCGGCCATCATCGAGGACAGTTTGTCGAGCTTCTCGCAATAAAAGATCTCACCGCCAAGGTATAACGGTAGATAGAGACCAGCCATGTGCTCATAAGCATGGGCAAGCGGGAGAAACGAGAGGAACCGGTGCGGTTCAGCCAAATTAGCCTCCTCGAGCACGTCGAGAATGCTTGTAACGTTAGCTTGCAGGTTACGTTGTGTCAGAGAGACCAGTTTAGGCAGGCCGTTGGTCCCCGAAGTTGCGATCAGCGCGTAAAGTGCATCCGGATCACGATACCCATCCTGAGAGAACTCACCACCGGTAATATCGGGAAACAGCGGTTTCTCGACGTCTGATGCAACGTAAAGCTTGAACTCAGCACTTGGCCTAACAGACCGCAGTCGATCGTGAAGCGGTCCATCTGAAACGGCAGCCGCAACCGCGCCAGACTTCTCGATCAGGTACTTAACCTCATCGTCTTTATGGGTGGTGTATGCAGGGACAGAGACCAGACCATACATACAGCTGGCAATCGCGGTTACCGCCCACTCAGGTCGATTTTCCATTAATATAAGCATACGGTCGCCGGCTTGTAGACCATCCGCCTGCCACTGGGCGCACAAACGCGTCGCCGCCTGAACTACCTCATCCCGTGAATACGAAATCCATTTCTCGTCCTTCAGACGATAGAGGCACGGTAATTCGGGCTCTGACTTCGCGAGCTCTAAAAATGGACTAATCAACATTAGAAGTTCCGATATTTATTTTGGGTTTGCCATCTATAGCTAAACTTATACCATTACGGCGACGCGCTATCATCAGCATCTCGCTTTGTGTCATTGAACCACTGAGCTAGCAATAACTGAAGTCCCGCTCTAACGGACTTCTTGTTACAGTGTAGATTAGGTGACCTACTCAGCGGCCACTTGAAGAATTCAGGTGAGGCGTAAAGATGATTACAGCGAAATGCACACAAACTATTGATTTAACTGGTGCAAGTGGCGGGACTTGAACCCGCGACCTCTCCCTTACCAAGGGAGTGCTCTACCAGCTGAGCCACACCTGCATGCGTGCGGGATTATTAAGGGCTGAACGCATCAAGTCAACATGCAACGAAAGATTCAAGACACGGACATTTCTGATTTGCTCACATCCTTGGATGAGTACGATTGCGTTATTGACGTGCGCTCACCATCGGAATTCCTAGACGATCACATCCCTGGCGCAATAAATCTTCCTGTCCTCAGCGATTCCGAGCGCTCAGAAGTAGGCACTATCTATAAACAAATCGATCCATTCACCGCGAGAAAGCACGGAGCAATACTCACGAGCCGTAATATTGCCGCACATTTAGAGGGGCTGAGTAATCATCCAAAAGACTGGCGACCTCTATTATATTGCTGGCGCGGAGGACAGCGATCTGGTTCGATGGCGCTAATAATGCGTGAGATTGGGTGGCCGGTAACCCTCTTGAAGGGTGGGTACAAATCCTACAGGAGGCATGTACAAGAGAGCCTCAATTCTGTGTCCCCAAACGTCCGGTTGATCGTACTAGCAGGGCCTACCGGGTGTGGGAAAACGGACTTACTTCAACGGTTGAGTGAACGAGGTCATCAAATCATTGATCTTGAGGCTCTGGCGAGTCATCGAGGCTCGCTTCTCGGCCAAGAACCCGGGGTATCGCAGCCATCACAAAAGCTATTTGAATCGCGCCTCTGTTGTGCGCTTTCAGATCTCGATCTGGATAGGCCCATTTTTGTGGAATCAGAGTCATCGAAAATTGGCGAGATACATCTCCCAAAAGCGCTTTTCCAAAATCTCATCACCTCACAGGTAATCGCTCTATCTTGCGATAGAACCAAGCGTGCCCAATATCTGGTTGAGAAGTATTGGCATCTTACTGAGTCCCTAGAAGAAACCCTCGACCTCATCCGTCGATTAGAGTTCCGGCACAGCAAGAATCAAATCGCTCATTGGGTTGAACTGATAGAAGACCAGCGATGGACTGAACTTGCGCACAGTCTTCTTGAAATCCACTACGATCCCGCCTACGAACGGTCGCAGAAGAGGTTTGCGGAGAGTGTAAGTTACCAGCTTGAGCAACCTGGACTCACGGAATCAATGGCTATGTTCGATGACTTAGCTGGCTAGACACCAATTTACCTGTCAACCATCACGAATCTCAGGAAACCTAAAGATAGCTGAAAACTCAGCCGCCGTATGCTGTTCAACATTGCGTCAAAAGCGACTTTCTATTTCAGAGAGTACTGCCGGATCTTCTATGGTTGACGGGGCCGTATATGGCTCACCGTCTGCAATCTTACGTAACGTTGCACGAAGGATTTTCCCCGAACGCGTTTTCGGTAGACGGTCGACTACCAGAGCTTTGTTGAAAGATGCTACCGCGCCAATCGATGAGCGAACGGCGGAGACAAGTTCTTTCTCAACCTCTCCATGCGACTGAGTCACGCCGTCTTTTAGGACAACCAGACCCAGAGGTAACTGGCCCTTAAGCTCGTCGGTCACGCCAATCACAGCGCACTCGGCGACAGCGGGATGTGCGGCGACAATCTCTTCCATCTCTCCGGTGGATAATCTATGACCCGCGACGTTAATTACGTCGTCAGTACGACCCATGATGAATACATAGCCCTCGTGATCAATAAACCCACCGTCTCCGGTCAGGTAGTAGCCTGGGTAGGGGTTGAGATAACCCTCCTCAAACCGGGTGTGGTTACCCCAAACTGTTGGCAGACAGCTCGGCGGCAGTGGACGCTTAATCACGACACTGCCCTGCTCTCCGGGCTCGGCCTGTTTCCCCGTTGGGTCAAGGACCTCGACCTTAAACCCTGGCGTGGGTTTGGTCGCAGAACCTGCCTTTGGCGTAAACGATTCGAGCCCGCGCGGATTAGAAGCAATCGCCCAGCCGGTTTCGGTTTGCCACCAGTGGTCTACCACGGGTAGTCCCGAGATCTCATCAAGCCAATGATATGTTGGTGGATCTAGTCGTTCTCCGGCCAGATAGAGAGCCCTTAACGAGCTCAGGTCATATTTTTTGAAGAGCTCTGAGTGCGGATCCTCTTTACGGACCGCCCGGAACGCGGTCGGGGCCGAGAACAACACCTTGACCTTGTACTCTTCCACGACGCGCCAAAATGCTCCAGCGTCCGGGGTCCGGACCGGCTTTCCCTCATACAGTACAGTCGAGCATCCAAATAACAAGGGTGCGTAGACGATGTAGGAGTGACCGACGACCCAGCCGACATCACTGGCAGCCCAAAATACCTCGCCGGGCTTCATGTCATAGACCGCGCTCATCGAGTAGGTCATTGCGACGGCGTGGCCACCATTGTCCCGCACGACTCCCTTTGGCTTGCCCGTCGTTCCTGACGTGTACAGAATGTATAGCGGATGGGTTGCGCTAACCGGTACGCAGTCTATCGGCTGAGCATCGGTCATTAAATCTGACCACGTCACGTCGCGACCATCAACCGCTAAAAAGCCCGCTTGTGGACGCTCCAAGACGACGACAGACGTCGGCTTTTTATCTGACATTTCGATCGCCTCATTAACGATCGGCATGTATTCGATGATCTTATTGACTTCGATACCACACGTTGAGGTCACGATCGCTTTGGGTGCGGCATCAGAGAGACGGGCCGCCAATTCATTCGGTGCAAAACCTCCAAAAACCACCGAATGAATGGCACCAACTCGCGCACAAGCAAGCATGGCGATCAATGCCTCTGGAACCATCGGCATATAGATAACAACACGGTCTCCTGTGGTCACCCCCAAGGACGCGAGGCCACCCGCGAACCGCTCGACCTCGCCTTTTAACTCAGCGTAGGTGATCGCTCTCTTTGTCTCAGTGACGGGTGAGTCATAGTAGACAGCGACCTGATCACTACGACCGTTCTCAACGTGACGATCGATAGCGTTGTAACAGGTATTAAGGGTGCCGTCGGGATACCACCGCTCTATACCGTTGACGTCTTCGGCTACCCCAACCTGCGGCCTTTGAACCCAGTCAATTAGATCTGCTTTGCCCAGCCAAAAGCGTTCCGGGTCTTGGATGGATTGTTCGTACTCGCTCTGATAACTCATGAAACATCCTTATCACGTGTTTCCTTGGTCCGTGGGTCCAATGTGACTCAATTTTTATCCAATGTCTTTACGACGTTTCGGTGGTAAGCGTTCCTATACATTGTGGTGATAGACCGAGCCTAATCCATTTTTGGACGACCTTCTTCGCGACCCCGGGGGCCGCCGCAATCATGAGCGGCCCACAGGTCTGAGGGTCAAAAATAATCGGGCTCGGAGCCCCATAACCGACATGCCCGGCATATGCCTCATTATCGATGTAAGCGCTTGAACGAACATCTCGGTTTACGCACTCATCAACTCCTTGAAATACCCTTATTTGGTCTGCCCACTCGATATTCAGGTGTGTTCCCGAGAGCATCTCTTTAAGATGCCCGGCGATTCCAAACCCAGTTACGTCAGTCATTGCGTGCACGCCCTCATATCTCGCAATCTGGCTTGCCTCATATAGCGAGCTAATCGCGATACTGATCCATCGATCAATCGATCTGCCAACGGTCAGTCCAGATGACAGCGCCGCAAACAAAACCCCTGAGCCAACAGGCCCTGTCAGCCAGATTTCATCTCGAGCAACGGCACCTGATTTTTTTACGGGTGACTTACACTCTCCTTCGATCGCGACAGCGACCATCGGTTGATTTAAAGAGAGACTGTGCCCACCGATAATTTCGACACCGTAGGTCTTGGCGGCATCTTGAAGGCCAGCGAGGGCTTGCGCGAACTCATCTGCCTCTAGGCGTTTCGAGATGGCTCTTTCGACCGCTGTGAGAGTGAGGGCTCGGTTAGGGGTGGCGCCCATCGCCCAAACGTCACTGACGGCGTGCCGCATGGCCAGAACACCAACCAGGTACGGATCATCAATCAAGTAACTCAACGCGTCGATCGAACGAATTCGGGATGGCCCCTGGTCATTTAATACTGCGCCGTCTTCAAATTGATGCCCTAACGAGGAGGTCAGTGTGTCACCGGGCAGTTTCGCTGCACAACCTTCACAACGCATCTCTTCTCCGGATCCAACGAACCGGGGTTTGAAGCGGGCCACAAACTTCCGATCGATTCGATCCTTCAGCTTGAAAAGCGCCCGACCTTGATAAGCGAGCGAGCCCTTCACCCCAATAGCCTCGCCGTCACCCAGATTTAACAGCGTCAGCCAGTGTTTTTGTGGTCTAAATTGATGGGTGGAACCACCACGGATCCTCTCCCACAGGGACTTCGCGAGGTACTCCCCGGCCCTCACGGCCATGACACCCGAGCGGCCGCGCGACGACGGGAGATTGATAATATCACCCGAGGCATAAAGGCCATCACAACCTGGAACCTGTAGCTCAGAGTTCACTGACAGAAACTCAGAACTATCTGCTAAACCAGACGCCTGAATCCATTGCGGCGGCTTCACCGGAGTGGCTACGCTCACGATATGGGCCTCTATTGAGGAGCCGTCAGAGAGTTTAACCCCGGTATCTGACGCCTCTGTCACTTCAACCTCTTCGAGGAACTCGATGTGCCTGCTGTGGAGCGCTTTCCGAATGAGAGACGCACCCCCCTTCAGCGCTTGATCATGATTGATGCGACCCTTCGATACTAGGCTAATCTTGGCGGTCGATCCGTAACGCGCCCGGAAAGCGAACGCGAGCTCGATCCCTGCGGCTCCGCCCCCTACGATGACCATCGACCTGTTCCCTTCCCGCATTG
>JBMZTF010000078.1:0-7405 GCA_049623565.1 Litorivicinaceae bacterium | reverse complement strand
AATCAGCTACTACGGGTAAGCTGTTGTAAGTCGATAAGATAGGAACTATCGAACAACTATAATTATCAAGTTTTAGAAGGAGCTTCCCTATGAGATGGTTACAACAAACTTTTGCCTGCGTGGCATTCCTCTATGCGGCATCTAGCGTCGCCAATACCCTACCCGACTTAAAGCTAGCTGCTTTGAAGTTCGGGACGGTTAAATGGGAACTGCAGACCATTAAACGCCTGGAGCTAGACAAGAAAAATGGGTTTAACCTTGAGGTGGTTGATGTTGCAGGGAAGCAAGCGTCTACCCTCTCGATCCAAAACGATGCAGTTGACGTAATAGTCACAGACTGGATTTGGGTGGCCAACCAACGAAGCGAGGGTAAGGCCTACCAATTTACCCCGTACTCAAAAGCCGTGGGTAGTCTGATGGTAGGACCCAAGAGCACGATCAAAAGCCTCAAAGATTTAGACGGAAAGCGGATTGGTATCGCAGGTGGGCCCGTAGATAAAAGCTGGATTGTTATCCAAGCCATCGCGAAGAAAAGATATGGCATTGATCTGGCCTCGCAGAACGAACTTGTCTTCGGCGCGCCGCCACTTCTATTCAAGCAGGCCATGGCAGGGGAGGTCGATGCGGTTATCAACTTTTGGCATTTCTTGGCGAAGCTAGAAGCGAAAGGATTTAAGCGAGTGGTGGACGTTCAGGACGCCGCAGGCGAGCTTGGTTTGTCGGCTGAAACACCCTTACTCGGTTATGTGTTTAAAGAATCTTGGGCATCCAAGAATCCAGAACTTGCTGAGGGTTTACGACAAGCATCTAGAGAAGCGAAAGCGGTTTTGAAGGCGAATGATTCTGCCTGGGAGCCATTGAAAGGTCTGATCAAGGCTAAGTCGGATAAGGAGTTTGAAACTCTTCGACGCGCCTGGAGACAGGGAGCACCGGGCGACTCATTTGATTTTGACTCGGCGCAAGCAATGTTCGATCTGATGCGATCATATGGGGATGGCAAGCTCATTAAGTCGAATACGGTGTTAGACACTGGAGCGTTCTTCGCATCTAAGTAACTTACTCTGAATGCGATTTACCACGACCGTTTCTCTTGTATCACTCGCAATCACTTGGGCGATTGCGAGTCATCTAGCGCAGTCCGATGCGTTCCCTGGGCCACTTGCAGTCGGCGCTAAGGTCTTTCAGGAAAGCGCGAATGGTGAGTTGTGGATTCACTTGGGCGCCACATTTGGAAGGGTCGTCGTCGCGTTTGGCCTGGCCTGGGCTGTTGGGATTGGGATTGGCGCGGCCCTCGGTCGATCAGATAGGCTCGATCGCTGGTTTTGGCCATGGCTCAATACTTTCCTAAATATGCCTGCTCTGGTCATTATTGTAATTTGTTACTTAGGCTTGGGGATGAGCGAGCTGGCTGCGGTACTGGCGGTTGTTATCAACAAGGCGCCGCTGATCGCAACTAATGTTCGTGACGGCGTAAGACAGTTCGAGACAAGATATGACGAGTTTGCTTCGATCTATCGATTATCTTGGACCCAGAAAGTTCGATTGATCTGGCTTCCACAGCTCGAACCTTTCTTATTCACTGCCCTGAGGACCGGGTTATCACTGACCTGGAAGATTATCTTGGTGGTCGAGTTATTAGGTCGTTCTTCCGGTATCGGGTTCCAGATTCATCTTTATTTTCAGCTTTTCGAGGTTGATATGATTTTGGCCTACGCGTTGAGTTTTATGATTGCGATGCAATTGATCGATTTGGTGATAGTACGGCCACTTGAGAATCGCGTGCAGAAATGGCGGAAAGATGGTCAGCTGGCCTGATTGTTGGTTCGCCGATGAGTTGATCGTTCGCGCGGGAGGTCTGTCAACAGACTCATCGATGGCAGTTATCAGCGGACATTCTGGCGTAGGCAAGACGACTCTATTGCGTGGTATCTGTAAGCACAATAGTTCACGGGAACCGCGTTTGGTTTTCCAGGAACCAACATTGTTGCCATGGCTCTCAGTAACAGAGAATCTGAGCGTCGTTTGTGAAGACGAGCGGTTACACTCGCAGTGGCTTGAGTTGTTCGATTTATCAAATGTTTCAAGCCTTCGGCCGGGTCAATTGTCTCTAGGTATGCAGCGAAGAATCGCGATTGTCCGTGGCATTCTTGCCAAGCCAGGTTTGCTTTTACTAGACGAGCCCTCGGCATCGCTTGATCCCGAGAACGTGGAAAGGCTCATTGCGAATATTCAAGCGGCGAGCAAGGAATCCTCGATTCCTATAGTCGTCGTCACTCACAATCCTGAGGATTTCGCAGGTCTTGAGCCAGCATATTATGAGTTGGTCGGTCGTCCTGCTGAAATAAGCCGAGTATTGAATAAAAGCGCTACCTGATCAGAACGTAGGGATCAGTTAACGAATTCCTAGTCACTCGGCCGAGAACGGTCCGGGGAGCTCCTTACTTAATGGTCTTGAAGACTTTCAGCTATTAGGTCGATATGTGATCTGTGCTTCCAGGGATATGTCGCTCGGATGCGTTTCGTGATCTGTCGTAATTACAAGTGAGTGAGGATGGGCCCGTGAGCAGACAGGATCCGCGGCTGATGCATCCCCGAGAATGGCTAGTGCTTGGCAACGACATCCCCCGAAGTCGACCTCTTTACGGTCACAAGATTTACAAACGTCAGGCATCCATGAATCGCCTCTATAGGCATTAAATGCAATTGATTCGTACCAGATCGTCTGTAATGACTGGTCCTGTATATTGGGGAATGTGAGGTGCTCGAGCGTCGTTGCATTGTGGCACGGGAGTACTGATCCATCTGGTGCCACAATTAAAGCCACACGCCCCCAGCCGTTCATGCAGGGTTTGGGGTATTCGGCGTAATAGTCAACCGGCACATAGTCGATGAGTAACCTCTCTCTAAGTGACTCTCTCGCTTCCGCCACGATCTGGTTGGTTCGTGATGACTGATCGGGCGTTGGCATGAGAACCTGTTTATTAAGGGCTGCCCATCCGTGATACTGCACGTTGGCTATTTCAAGTCGTCTTGCCCCGAGCTTTAGTGCCAATTCAATCGTTTCGGGAAGTCTATCGAGATTCAGTCGGTGCATCACCGCGTTGACCGTCAAAGGTATGGACCGCCGCGTGACCCAGCCCGCGAACTCGAGCTTTTTCTCGAGGCTTTTATTCATGTTACTGATGAGTCTCGCGCCATCCGGGTCAACGTCTTGCAGAGACAATTGAACGTGGTCACAGCCGGCGGCAACCAAATCATCCAATCGATCTTGGGTGATGCCGATGCCAGAGGTAATTAAGTTGACATATAAGTCTGCGTCCCTTGCGGCACGGATAAGCGCAGGTAGATCACGCCTAGCCGCGGGTTCTCCGCCCGATATACTCACCTGAAGTACGCCAAGACTCGCTGCCTCATTGAACACTCGAGCCCAATCATCTGCTGGAATCTCTATATCTTTTTTTACGAGCTCTGTCGGATTTGAGCAATAAGGACACTGTAACGGGCACCGGTGGGTGACTTCGGCTAGAAGCACTTGCGGCGCTGGAATTGTCATATCACTCATGTAAGAAGTACCCGTCTCATTACCATAGATGTACAGAATTCTGCGACGTCCTGCGTTATTTCGTCCGGGCTAACCTCAAAGCGAGTCGCAAGTCGCGATATGATTTCCGTGACTGTTGATTGGCCATCAACTTCATTCATTATCGCGGTACCGGTCTGATTTAATTCGATCAACATCTCCGGACCTAGTACAACATATCTTTCGCGAACCGTGTCGTGTTTTAAACGCACGCCTTTTTCGAACGTTGGGATAGAAGTTAATGAAACCAGCTCGATCGTCATGTGCGTTTTTCTATGAGCCCATTTGGTGTTTTCGGGTCCCAAGCGCCGGGTGGGATGGTGCCGCCAAGGTGATAAGCGGATGCAAGCGCATCGAGCATCGCCCAGAGCATGCTGCACTTGAATTTAAGGGCATTTAAACAGCGTTCTTGATCTTCTCGAGTCTCGGCATGTCGATCGATGAAGTCTAGGGCCCAGTTCGAGTCCCTGTTAGCCTGGGACTTACGGTAGGAGAAATAAGTGAGGCTTTCCTCAGTAATAAAGTCATAGTTTTGGAGCATACCTTGGACGCGTTCGGCGATGATATTCGGTGAAAAGAGTTCGGTCAGCGATGATGCGACCGCTTCAACAACAGTCCGCTCCTTCACAAAGGTGAGGTAGGCGTTGGAAGCAAACTGAGTAGCAGGAAGGGCACCTTGCATCGACATGACGTAATCTTTCGTGAAGCCAAGTTGGCTGGTCAGCGCGAGCCAGCGGCGTAATCCACCCTCGGGATGGTCGTTTATCTCTCCATCGTGATCTACGATCCGCTGTCTCCACTCGCGGCGGTCTTCGATATCATCGAGTCGCGCCATGACTAGCGCATCTTTCGCAGGGATGATCCGTTGATAGCAAAAGCGATTGAGGGCCCAGGCCCGAATTTCATCGATTGAGCATTGGCCTCGGTACATTCTGACGTGATACGGATGATTATTGTGGTACTCCGCTTCGCCTATCGACCGAAGTATTGACTCAAATTCATTCCGCGAGAGTCTTGTCATCATATCGTGAGCGCCAGCCCGTCATGACAAGTATCCCAGCCAGCACTTTGAATCGTGTTATAGGCGTCTGACTGCTTGTCCCAGATGGGATTTGAATTGTTGATATGAAAAAATCGTTTGCTCTTTAATTCACAGTTGGCAAGTCTAATGAGAGGTCCGTCTGCCCCAGAAATTGGCAGATGACCCATGCGTCGACCAGTTTTGATACCCATCCCCAGCCGAGGCATTTCATCATCTTCAAATACTGTCCCGTCAAATAGGAGGTGGTCGGCTGTCTTGATCCTCTGCATTAGGTTTTCATCAATCTGTGCGCAGCTTGAGATCACTAACGTTTTTCCAAGCTCTGTTCGGATCTCAACCCCGCTCGTGAATCCGAGATCTCCGGATTCAAAACCGAGGGAGTCCTCGAGATAGAGGGGCGCCTTTCCCATGACTGTAAAAAGTTCAAATTCGGCACCCGCAATTGGACGAATAGTTTCGTTGGTTTCTAATGGTTGTTGTTTGACAAATTCTGGATCAAGAACGGCAAAAATCGAGTTATCTTTTAATACTTCCAAGACCCTCGTCGGACCGTATATGTCGAATGGCTGTTTTTCTCGCAGATTGAGCAGACCGGCAATATTGTCAACATCAGCGTTCGTTACGATTACCGCTTTTATCGGAGTATTTCGAACCTCGCCAAGGTGCTGTTGATCGGGATGGAGTTGCCGGGTTTGAACGATCTGTTGCCTTAAATCGGGTGATGCGTTGATCACTACGTAACCGGTGTGTCGACTACCTACAGCGACACTAGCTTGGGTCTGCGCTGGGATGAGATTATTCCAAACTCGTACACTTTGTCCGCCAGCACAATTCCACTGGGGAAGACCACCGCCGGCGGCGGCACCAAGCACGATTAATTCCAAAGGATTACCCTTTTTTAAGTTTTATTGTGGGGTAGAGATACAGGGGGAGATTTCCCCCTGATCAAGACTCAGAACAGAGGACGATCGCCTTCCGCTGGAGCATACATATTGATTTCACAACCGCACGACATTTCGATTGCTGTTGGTTTTTGCCACATGATTACTACCTCCAGTAGCGTTATTATTATCTGAAACCGACTATTCCAGTAAGTTTACTGTGCAAGCCTCACACTTAGATGTCAACTGTTTGCCAGCACCAAAAGGAACCGCCAGTCCCGCAACACCCTAACAGCAAACCATCAACTGGTTCTTTATTAAAACACTGAGATTTCAGTTATGGGTAGTAATCATCTACTACGACCTACCTAGTCAAGTTGGCAAGGTGATTCGGGTTTATCAAGCCCAAGAGTATCTACGAAGTGTTTCGGATGCAGAAACTTGGGCATTGGAGCGACTGCGATCACTGCATCACCTGTTGCCAAGAGGATTGGTTGCCTGAGCTGATGATTCCATTCCCTGATCGAGCCGCGCGTGCCCTTATAGAGATCAACCTGCGTATCAGGATGATTCAGGATTTGCCTAGGACTGAGAGCCTGTGGGCCAATGTCTGCGACGCTAAGACTGTTCGTGATGAGCTTGATAGCGCTCCAGGCGGCAAACTCAGCATCACTCATGGCTTCACTCAACGGTAGCGGGTTATCCTTATCGAATTGTTGGTATCGTTCGTTTAACTGAGGTGCGCCGTAGCGCTCCAATGTGCGGTGCCAACCCACCGGGGAGAGCCCAACATCGCCCACCACGGGCCTTGCACGCCTGGTACTATATTGAATACGTCGACCAAAATCCCTTTCGCTGTCTACGACCGCGACGACATCGTAAGAGGCTCCCCCGGTGAGAAACTCAGGCTTATTCTCGTCACGGTCATCCGGATGGTGCGACAGCGTGAATTGGCGAATATCTGAGATCTCTGCGCCAAATTTTTTTAAGCTTTTTTCTAAGATTGTGGTTCGTTCTTTGTCACGTGTTGTTGGTCCGTGAACGATCAGTACCTTCCGCCAGCCTCGATAGATAAGGAACTGACCCAGCGCGTCAAAGTACATTCGCTCGGATGGGATGGTGTGATAAAGAGACGGTAAACACGTTTGGTCTCGGAGATCGGTGTCTGGGTGCCTGACATTGATCATTACCCGATCGGCTGCGTTCAGTAGCTCAGCGACTTCGCTAAATTCAGGCTTCGGGAGGTCGAGGATTACCAAGGCGTCCTTTGGGATTAGGGTAAGCTGAGTTGCGACCGATCTCTGGTTATCCAGGTCGATTATTTTTAATTCTGGCGAAACGCCATATGCCTCAAAACTGGTCGTTGATTCGAATAATGCGAGCTCTACCCCGCGTTGTACAGGTCGCTCGATACGGGTTTGGATGCCGGCAAAGCTTTGGCCGCGGGTCGGGGGCTCTGCGCTGGAGGCTGTGACGATTACGACATGAAAGGTTGCCGCTGATGCGTAACTAACGAACCCCGCAAATAACATTGTCACCAGTTGACGTACTCTCACTTGAATACCTCGATTGAGTGGGGGACTAACCCCGCGCGCTTGGTTAGTTGTGGACGTCTGGTCTCTAGGTCGATCATCGTGAAATCATCGGAGAGGCCATTTAATACGATCAGCGTCTGTGCGTCAGGTGACAAGCCGAGCCCCCAGGCGCGTTTGCCAACTAAAATATATTTTTCGATCTCTCTAGTCTCAGTATCGACGATTGCCACATGGTTGGCTCCCCCCAGTGCCACGTAAGCTTCGTTACGGTTTGGGTTAAAAAGAATATCAACCGGTGTCATTTGTTCTGGGCGGAACCCTTTGGGTGCAAAAATTACCTCGTCCTTTTTCAGGCGAGTTGCGGTAT
>JBMZTF010000077.1:0-7457 GCA_049623565.1 Litorivicinaceae bacterium | reverse complement strand
AGACAATTCGTAATTTTATCGGGGTCTAATTCAAGACCTAGTGCGTCAATTGCATGTGTTTCAATTAATTGCGCGAGCAGTCTGCCGTCGCCACAGCCGAGATCGAGAACGCGTGAATTCTTTGCGATCCAATCCGGGATTCGATAAGAGTTCGAAATCATACCGCCCTCCCCAAATCATGATGCACACGATCCATGAACGCTTTAAAAACCCGTTCGTATGTGTTGTCGGGTATAAGGAATGCATCGTGCCCATGCGCGGATTCGAGTCGCGTGTAGCTGACTGGTTTTCCTGCCTGAATCAGTGCATCGACAATCTCCTCAGACCGGGACGGAGAGAAGCGCCAATCGGTTGTAAACGAGAGAACAAGGAACTTACACCGTGTTGCGCTCAGTATTTGAGATAACGGGGTTGATTCATTAACGGTTGGATCAAAATAGTCGAGTGCTCGAGTCATAAGAATATAGGTATTGGCATCGAAGCGGCCACTGAACTGTTCGCCCTGATATCGGAGGTATTGCTCTACGGCAAAGTTTACGCCCTCAGCATCACGATCCTCGCGGGGAAGGTTTCGGCCAAATTTCTCACCCATCGAGATATCAGACAAATAGGTAATGTGTCCGACCATCCTCGCTAAACCAACGCCAGATGCTGGAATGACATCGTGGTCCGTATAGTTGCCACCAAAGAAATTTGGATCTCGCATAATTGCTTGTCTTGCGACTTCGTTGAACGCAATATTTTGCGCGGTCAGTCGTGGTGCGGCGGCGATAATCGCCGCGGATCCCAATCGTTCCGGATATGTAATCGACCACTGCAGGGCCTGCATTCCACCCAGTGAGCCACCCACAACTGCAGCAAACTTTTCAATTCCCAAATAATCAGCGAGACCCGCTTGTGCATGCACCCAGTCGAGCACGGTGACTTCTGGAAAAGACGGCCCATAGGCTTTGCCAGTTTCAGGGTTGATCGATAAGGGACCCGTGGACCCTGAGCAACCCCCCAAATTATTTGGGCTGACAACGAAAAATCGATTGGTATCGATACACTTCCCTGGTCCAATGTAGTGATTCCACCAACCGGGTTTATTTGGTTCTGATTCATGGTATCCGGCGGCGTGATGATCGCCACTCAAAGCATGACAGACTAAGACGGCATTAGATTTGGCTGCATTTAAAGTCCCGTATGTTTCGACTATCAGGTCATAACGAGACAAATATCCTCCCCGCTCGAGCTTGAGCTTTGTTTCAAAGGGGATAATTTCGGGGGTGACAATCCCGAGTGATGCCGCCATTAACTGATTCCAACGAAGAATTGGGCCACTGTCTGTGACAGGCCTAGCGACCGTGCTGGACCTCGGATAACCATGGCTTCAAGTAGATTAATCACCACAAATAGCAAGATTGGCGATAGATCCAGGCCGCCAAGATCGGGAATAATTTTTCTGAACGGGGCAAGAAACGGTTCTGATAATTGATACAGAAGCTCAGCGCCTGGATGAGAGGCACTTGGCGCTAGCCAGGACAGGATGATCATACCAAGTAACGCGTAAAACACGAGATTAATTATCACCCCGAATACGGACAGGATTGACCAAACGATGAGCTGTGCGATGCCTGGCATTCCACCAAGCAGAAACAGACACAGCCCTGCTCCTAAAGCCTGGAGGACGATCGCTGCAGATAAGATCCCGAGATTGACGGATCCAAGTGTCGGGAGGCCACTAAACAAGGAAGTCAGTGGGGCGGTGAAACGATTTACGCCTTGGGAAATTGGGTTATAAAAATTTGCCTGGGCCAATTGCAGTAGAAAGCGAAGGGCTACAAGCGCGACAACAACCGAAACTATCGTGTTGAGAACGTAAAAAATCAGATTTGCTTCCATGTGACTCTCTTTGACCGAGGCCTAGCCTAACGTAATTTTTAGGGTGCGTCTTCGGATAGCTCGCCCGCGCGATCACGGGCCGCAATCAGCGCGCGATCGATCAGATCTGCGAAGTCACCTTCATCGAAAACATTCAAAGCGGCTTCCGTTGTCCCACCTGGTGATGTGACTCTCTGTCGCAACACATCAGGGCCCACATCTAATCGTTCAACCATCCCTGCAGCGCCTTTCGCTGTCTGGGTTACTAAAGCTCTTGCAACCTCTGGCGACAGTCCAAGTCGGACACCTGTGTTGATTAAATATTCGATCATCAGGAAGAAGTATGCTGGGCCAGATCCGGAGACTGCCGTTACGGCGTCGATCGCCTGCTCGTTCGGTACCCATAGCGCGTGACCACATGTGTCAAAAATCTCTTGAACAGCGGTTTTAATATCTTCGTTTAGCAATTGGTCCGAAACCAATACTGACATCCCTTCACCAATTAAAGCAGGCGTATTAGGCATCACTCGTACGACTGGATTTTTTGCATCATTTAATCGATGACGAATATTCTGAATGGTAATCCCCGCTGCAATTGAGATGATCACATGAGTTGCTTTGAGTGAGTCAACAAGATCCGTTAACACGCTATCCATGATCTGTGGCTTCACGGCAAGAACGACAAGATGAGCCTGTGCCATGACTGGAGCACTGTCTGCGAAGCTGGTGATGCCCATTGTGGTGAGCGCCTTTCTACAGTCTTGGTTTGGGTCAGAGACTAAAATATCACTGGATGATCGCCCACTTTTTAACAACCCAGTGATGATGGCTTGGGCCATGTTACCGCCGCCAATAAATCCAATCTGATCGTTCATACTGTATCCTTTGGAGGTCTTGCTCCGAACAATGCAGTTCCGACTCGCACCATGGTGCTTCCCTCGATCACAGCAAGTTTTAAATCGTTGGTCATACCCATCGAAAGCGTATCAAAAATCTCCGGTGCCGGGTGGTCATGTTTCAACTGATCAAATAGTGATTTCAGCTTTCGGTGGGCGCGCTTTAGCTCGTCTTCGCTGACGGGATCTGGAATCGACATTAGCCCACGCAGTCTTAGGTTAGGTAATCTCCAAATGGCGGTTGCTAACAAGTTTACATCATCGGGGGCTACGCCTGACTTGGTCTCTGAGAGATCAACATTGACCTGTATAAGGACGTTTAGGGGGCTACCTGTACGGGCTTCGTTGAGCCGTCTCGCTATTTTTTCACGATCAATGGTGTGCACCCAGTCGAATTCATTTGCAAGGATTTTTGTTTTGTTACTCTGGATATGACCGATGTAATGCCACTCGATATCGAGGTCTCTGAGAGCGTGGATCTTATCGATAGCCTCCTGCATGTAGTTTTCGCCAAACTGTTTTTGCCCAAGCCGAAAGAGCGCCTCAACGTCAGACGCTGGCTTTGTCTTGGACACCGCGAGCAAACGAACTGAATCAGATCGCCGATTTCCGTCGGCTTCCGCATCTCGAATAGCAGACTCGATCTGTGCAAACTGATGGGCGAGTTCAGTAATGCGATCCATCATTACAGAGCGATGTGTCGTCCGTTAATCCAGGATCCGAGCACACGTCCTGGCAGAGTTTGCCCAAATAATGGGCTATTGGTACCGGAGCTTAACCAACGATCTTGATCAAAAGTCGTTGAGCCGTTCGGATCAAGTAGTACACAGTCTGCTGGGTTGTCGAATTGAATTGACCCAAGCTCATGCTGGTTGATTACTTGGGCTGGTTTACAAGTCATTGCTCTTAATGATTGCTCAAATGCGAGCTCGCCACTTTGATCAAGCTTTAGTAATAGCTGCATCGTGCCCTCGATATGACTCATTCCTTGCTCCGTCTCCGGGAACGGTGCGAGTTTGGCTCCAGGCTCATGAGGCGAGTGGTCGGAGACGATCAAATCGATTGTTCCGTCGATGACACCGGCGATCAGTGCCAGCCGATCGTCTTCCGAACGCAATGGACGCTCAAGATGAAAATTCGGATCGAGATTGACGATGGCATGTTCTGAATAGACCAGGTGCCCTAGCGTGACATCACAGCTGATCTGCAGACCTTTCGCTTTGGCCTCTCGAATGCGGGTTACTGATACCCCGGAAGTGATGCGCGAGAAGTGTGCACTTACTCCTGTGGCTTCGACTAGGTCAAGATCAGCTCCTAGACCGAGCGTTTCTGATAGCGGAGAATTCAGCGAAAGACCAAGCCCAGTCCCGATTTTCCCTGCATGTGCACATCCTCCAGAAAAGTCACGAGATTCAGAATCCAATATCACGCGGATATCGAGGCTTTGAGCATATTTCAGCGCATTGAATTGTATTTTTCTTGAACCGAATGGGCGATTACCTTGCGCCAGAGCGACGCACCCCGCGTCGACAAGTGCGGCCATCTCAGATAAGTGATTTCCCTCACCACCTTGGGTTAGCATCGCAGTCGGCAACACTCGGCAATGTCCTGATGCCTTGGCACGTTCGAGGACGAGGCGAACATCAGCCGGGGAGTCAACAACGGGGTCTGTGGTTGGAGTGGCTACCACTGTCGTCACCCCACCGGCAACTGCCGCCCGTGTCTCTGAGGCTATCGTGCCTTTGTGTTCAAGACCTGGCTCTCTTAAGTTGACTCTTAAGTCGATCAGCCCTGGTACAAGCCAGGCTGCCTTTCCATCAATCTCTGTCGCATCAGTCAGGGTTCTTGGATCAACGAATACACCTCGCTCGATGCCGACCTCCGAAGCTCCATGTAGGGGGCTACCCGGTGAGATAATCTGAACATTACGGATGGCCGTACTCACGAGTGAGCTCCTTGCTGCGTCGACAATGTCATTGCCATGACGGCCATTCGGATAGCAATTCCGTTGGTCACTTGATCGAGGATGACGGCCTGGCGTCCATCGGCAACCTCATTGGCGATTTCTACGCCACGGTTGATTGGTCCTGGGTGCATCACAATGGCGTCATCTCTTGCGAGCTTGAGGCGCGCCTCAGTCATTCCATAGAGATTAAAAAACTCACGCTCACTAGGCAGTAATGCATTACTCATACGCTCTTTTTGAAGTCGGAGCAGGACCACAACATCGACACCGCTCAGACCATCTTCAGTGGTGTGGAAGGTACGCACACCCAGATGTCCGAGATCGGAAGGGAGTAGAGTACCGGGGCCGATGGCTCGAATATCGGGACAGCTCATGCCACGAAGGCCATGGATTAAAGAGCGAGCGACACGCGAGTGCTTTAAGTCACCAATAATAGCGACCGACAGATTTTCAGGGTCCCCTTTATGCTTGCGGATTGTCATTAAGTCCAAGAGTGCCTGGGTGGGGTGTGCATGTGTTCCATCGCCCGCATTTATGACAGCGATATTTGGAGTCACGCGGTTAGCGATGAAGAAAGGTGCGCCCCCCGCGCTATGGCGAACAACGAAAAGATCTGCCTGCATTGCCTCGAGATTTTTTAGCGTATCGAATAGCGTTTCCCCTTTAGATGCGGAGCTTGTTCGAATGTCGAGGGTGACCACATCCGCACTCAGTCTGTGTGCAGCGATATCGAACGTTGTTCGCGTACGTGTGGAATTTTCAAAAAACAAATTCACAACGGTTTTCCCACGCAGAAGAGGGACCTTTTTTACCGGCTGTCCTTGTGAAGAGAGGAATGTTTCGGCGGTATCGAGAAGTTCAGTGATGAGGGTTTTTGGAAGGCCTTCGGTCGTCAGGAGATGTTTCAATCGTCCGTCTGAGGTGAGTTGGAGCGCAGCTGGACCGTGCATGGCGTTCCTTATTACGAGTCCGGGGTAATGAGCGCTAGAGGCTCGGGTCCGACGAGTTTACACCGCCCAACCCCTTCTTCGCCAAGAGATTCTCCTAGGAAAGTTGGCTCGATCGGTAATTCGCGGCCCCCACGGTCGAACAAAATACCGAGATCGATTGCACCTGGGCGGCCATAATCAAACAGAACATTGAGGGCTGCGCGGATTGTGCGGCCGGTGAAAAGCACGTCGTCGATTAGCAAGATATTCTCGCCATTCAACTGCTGTGGCATTCGGTCTGTGGTTCCGGACCGTTTCAGCCCACTAGTCTCGAAGTCGTCACGGTAAAGAGAAATATCGAGCATTGCAGGCTCGTTCCATTGCAGGGCTTCGCATAGGCGTGTGGCGACCCAAGCGCCACCGGTATGGATGCCAACCACCAATGGGGTGCCTCTGTGGTAGGCGTTATCAACCTGATTGATTAGATTACGAAGTGCGTTTTCAGTCGCTCTCTGGGATCGAACCTCATGCATGTTGCGCTCCGAGCCAGCGCTCAAGGATTACGCTTGCTGCTGTTGCATCAAGTTTTCCATCTTGATCGCTAGCTTTGCGCTTGTAATTTAGGTGTTCGCGAGCTTCTCGGGTACTGTGGTACTCATCAATAAACGCCACTTCTACACCGAATCGTCCATGGATGCGTTGGCCGAATTTTTTCGCACACTTAGCCATCTCACTCACTGTCCCGTCTTCATGTAATGGTAGTCCAACGACGACGATATCGGGCCTCCATTCAATTAGGAGCTCTTCAATCGCATCCCATCGAGGTGTCCCGTCTTTGGCCGGTATGGCCATAAGGGGGGTCGCTGATTGGGTCAGAGTTTGTCCGGTTGCAACCCCGATACGAGACAGTCCATAGTCAAAGCCGAGTGCTAACGGCATTAGGCGTGGCCCGCACCTTGTGCTAATTGAATTGGATCGATGCCAAGTTGAGCCAATGCAGCACGCTGTCTATCCGTGGTCGGAATCTGAAAAATAACGTCTGAGTTCCAGGGTACGTTGATCCAGGTATTTGCGGCCATTTCTGATTCCAGTTGGCCCTCAGACCAACCTGAGTACCCTAGAATGAAAATAGCATCGCCTTGATTCAATGCATTGGTCGCCAGTGGTAATACGTCAGGACTTGAAGCGAGGTAGAGCCCATTGAGTACCTCAACGACATCCTCTGTGATTGGATGGTTGGAAAGTAAGAATCCTCGCTGAGGTTCTACCGGTCCCCCAGTCATGACTGGCACATCAGGATCCAGTGAGTCTGCTGATTCGAGGCCCAGTTGTTCAAATATTTCCTGAACCGAGAATTCGGTTGGTTTATTTACAATAAATCCCATCGCACCTGATTCACCGTGCTCACACATCAGAACTAGTGCAGAGTCAAAAACACCGTCTTTGAGGTCGGGCATTGAGACTAAAAATTGGCCGTTCAATGTTGTTTGACTTGAATCATCGCTCATGGATTGGATCTCTTTCATGGCTGCGTCTGGTTAGTTTAGCTCACTCATCGAGAAGTGCTTCGAAAAAGTTTTGCCCGATCGTCGTACCGGCTTGAGCATCAATCTCACGAACACAGGTCGGGCTTGTTACATTGATTTCCGTCAAGTGGCCGCCGATGACGTCGAGCCCAACAAATAATAAACCCCGCTCGCGCAGAGTGGGACCAACAGCTTCGGCGATCTCTCGTTCACGATCTGATATGGGCATCGTAACTCCTCTTCCGCCAGCGGCTAAGTTACCACGCGTTTCACCCTG
>JBMZTF010000076.1:0-7517 GCA_049623565.1 Litorivicinaceae bacterium | reverse complement strand
AGGGTTGCCATTGATTGTTGCTTCTGAGTATGGTGTCCGAGAGTGTATTCGTTAGAAATACCATATTTGTCGGAGTAGATACGTAATGAAAAAAATAAATATATGTCTGGCTTCCTTTGTGGCTGTGGCGCTTTCAACGTGGGTTCAAGCGGCGGAGTTAAATATGCTCTCGAGCTGGAACACTAACTACGCGGGTGCGAAGTACACGGTGCCAAAGTTTGCCGAAATGGTTAAGGAGCGAGTTCCGGATCTGACGCTTGACGTTAAGGGTCCAGAAGCCGTTTCTCCTTTTGAACAACTGGAGCCGGTTCAGGCTGGACTCTATCAGTTTGTCTATACCCACGGCGGATACCACTACGGGACTACAGGTATCGGGATGGGTATGGACGGTGTTGATGGTGACCCTGACAAGCGCCGCGCTTCAGGGATCTGGGACTTCGTTGATAAGAGCTACAACGAAATTGGCTTGAAGCTAATCGCGATGCCTACGTCCGGTGATGGCTACCACATGGTACTGAAGAACCCTATCGGCTCCTCGGGAGGTCTCGATGGGGCCAAGGTGAGAGGGACGCCCGTCTACAAGGCTTTGATCGAGCATCTCGGGGGATCCCTAGTCGTATTGCCGCCAGCAGAAATTTATTCTGCTCTTGATAAAGGTACCGTTGATGGTGCCGCGTGGCCAGTGTTAGGGGCCCTCGGGTTTAAGTGGTATGAGACAGCAGGCTACATGATGCGGCCGCGGTTTGGTGATGTGACACACTTGATCTTGATGAATCTTGGTGCCTGGAACAATTTGTCGTCTGCACAGCAATCCGCGCTGACGCAGGTGGGCATCGATCTTGAAAAAGAAACCTGGGGCCAGTTTTACGGGCTAGCTGATACAGAGGTTGTTGAGCTCAAGAAGCTGGGTATGAAAGAGACCAAGCTTGGTTCGAAATATGCCAACGATCTTCCCAAGGTATTTTCGGATGGCTTGTTCGGTCTGGTTATTAAAAAGAACGGTGCTCGAGGCGAGGAATTTGCGAAGCTGGCACGAAGTGCTAAGTTAGCCCCCTAGCCATTGATGGAAAGGCTCATCCATGGTGCCACTCGGCTGCTGTTGTGGCTGAGTGGCCTGAGTCTTTTCGGCCTCGCTTGCATCACCGTGATGGAGGTCATCCTTCGGTATGCTGGCAGCCCGACATCTTGGGCTAACGACTTCGTTGGGTACGGGCTGGCTTTTTCTTTGTTCTTTGCATTTCCTGAAGTTACGCGCGTCAAGGGGCACGTGGCGATCACCTTTTTAATGGATAATCTGCCGAACCGGCTGAGTCTCGTTAGGGTCATGAATCTTGTTGCGTTCTTGGTGGTTGCTGTCACTATTTATGTCGCGGTACAAGTCTTTTTCGTTCAGTTATCGACCGGCGTGCAGACGGTCAGTGCGACACCCATCCCTAAGTCTTGGTTGAATGCGGGTCTGATTGTTGGCCTCTCAGTGGCGGCACTTGAGTTTCTCCTGCAGATCGTGCACTCGGATTCATCGCAACATGGCTGATTTAATGATCGTGGCGACGATTGCACTGGTTTTGTTGCTTGTCTCTGGTCTACCCATCTTTCTCGTTTTCTTGTCGGTGAATGCGGCCATAGTGCTGTTCCAGATAGGGCCATCAGGCTACGGCATGTTTGTTAACAGCATGTTGAATACCGCAACAACTCAGGCACTTGCTACGATTCCGTTGTTTATCTTGATGGGTGAGGTTATTTTTCGTGCAGGGGCGGTCGAGCGCTTGTTCAGAAGTATCCAGTTAGTTGTCGGATTTATTCCGGGCAGGCAAAACGTGGTCACGATGCTGCTCGCGGCTGTTCTCAGCGCGTTGTCTGGGGCGAGCATGGCGGTCGCGGCCATGCTAGGACGAACAGTGCTGCCAACCCTTTTAAATCAAGGCTACCCAAAACAAATCAGCGCGGGGACCATACTGGCGGGGGCAAGCCTCGCACCCATCGTTCCGCCGTCCGTGTTGGTCATTATCCTTGGCACATTAGCCGAAGAATCGATCGCTAAGCTATTGGTCGCAGGGATCATCCCAGGCTTATTGCTGGCATTAATTTTCACCACTTTTATTATTTTCAGGTCACGGGGTTTTGATCAGGATGAGGCGGCCGACATCCGTGACGCTTCGCCCATTGTAGATACGCTGCCGTTGCTTCTACTGATAGCTCTGGTTTTAGGGGCAATCCTCACTGGCGTAGCCACGCCAACCGAGGCCGCATCGGTCGGTGTAATTGGGTCACTTTTTGTTGCTCGTCTCTACAATAATTTGACCCTCGATCTGATCGTTGAATCAGTCTTTGAGTCCGCGAAACTCGGATGCATGATTATTTTGATCATGATCTGTGCAAAGTTTTTCTCGCAGCTCCTCGCGATGAGTGGGATCGCGGGCGGTCTACAGTCTCTGTTGGCGATGTTCTCTGACTCCCCATACCTTCTTTTGTTTGTCGTAATGATCGTCCCTTTTATTTTGTGTATGTTAATCGACCAGATCGCACTGCTACTGATTATTGTCCCTCTCTACAAATCACTCATGGATATCATGCCTGTTGAGCCACTTGTTTTCTGGTTTCTGCTTCTGGTGAATATTACTGTGGGCGGTATCACGCCTCCCTTCGGTTATACCCTCTTTGCCCTAAAGGGCGCGACCAGTCTCGTCTCTATGCAGGATATTTACCGATCTGTCCTGCCGTTCGTGGTTATTTACTTTTTATTTTGTATATTTCTTGTGTTCAATCCTTGGGTCGTCACGTTCGTCCCGAGCCTAATGTAAAGAGGTCGTCTCCATGGAGTCAGTCATATGTATCACTGGAGCCTCACAAGGAATCGGCAGAGCATTAGCGACGTACTTTAGCGATCGTGGTCATTATGTATTTAATCTGGACATTAAGCGTCCAGCAGATGGATCGAATTCCTTTGAGACATCACTGTTGGATATAACGGATGAAGAGGCCTGTGGGAGAATTTTTGACAGTATCGGGAATAGTCATGGTCGACTCGATGTGCTGATTAATTGTGCCTCGATTTTCTCAACGCTAACCATGAAACCATTTTGGGAGATTGAGTCATCCGACTGGGATCAGGTGATTAATGTCAACCTGAAGGGTACCTTTAACACCTGTAAAAAAGCCCTCCCGTGGCTGAAGAAAAGTTAATCATCGACAGGGCGGATCATTAACTTTTCATCGGCGGTTGTACCCATGGGCAGGCCTAACTACCTTCACTACGTGAGCTCAAAGGCTGGTGTTCAGGGGTTATCTCGCGCGATGGCGAGAGAGGTCGGGGACTTCAACATCACAGTCAACGCGATTTTACCTGGCGCGACTGTGACGGAAGTCGTGCGGGAGACAGTCTCCCCGGAACAAATGAAAGCTATGATTCAGTCCCGTTGCATCAAGAGGCCTCAGGAGGTGTCTGATCTAACGGGAGTGGTGGGATTTTTGTGCTCTAAAGAGGCGGATTTTATCACCGGGCAGTCTTTCGTTGTGGATGGTGGTTTGACTGTCACCTGATCAGTTCAGTGGCAAATGGAAGTAGTCTATCTGTGATCGCTTGCCGCCGTTGTGCGCATTGATGCCGATCGCGAGACCAAGGGGATAGGGCCGCGCTTAATCTAACGTTAATTGCATACGAACCTCAGACGAATTCTGTTTGGCGTCGCTGAGTAGCCGGCGCCGGTGATCGGTTTATTATCTGTTTCCCGCTGTTAATAGAGCTCGTTCAAGGAGACATGTTTGACCGCCGCGAGCGATAAGACCTCATTGCCATTCTTGAATATTTGTTGGCTCTTTTTTGTGCTCGGATGTACCTGTTTTGGTGGTATGTGGGCCGCGATGGATAGGTTGCAGCGGGAGCTCGTGGAACGGAGGCAACTCATCAGTCTGGAAGATCAGCGATCGCTCATGCTCGCCGCCGCGATGATCCCGGCCCCAAAATTCCTGGCGTTTGCGGCTATGGTGGGTTATCGGATTGGTGGGTTATGGGGGGCCGTCGGTTCGTCAATTTCGATCCTGTTGCCCGGCACCGCCTTGGTCTTGGTTGCCTGTGTATTGACAGTCGTCGCGTCTGAAAATATCGCACTGAAAACGATCCAGCACTACGTCGGACTCGGTGTCGTCGGACTGCTTACCGGAAACGCGATCAGGATGTTTATCGGTGACGGACTGCGAATTCGGTCAGCTTTGTTTGGCCTAGTCATCAGCCTTGGGATACCACTCTACGTAGTTGTGGCTGAGGGTCCGCTCATCATCGCGGCCTGTGTCGGACTCGCTATCGGTTCGTTGATGATTCGCGAAGATGTCCCAGGGGGAACGACAGGTGTCGAGTGATACATCGATGCTGGTCGAGATTCTCGCAGTCATAGCGTTTAGTACACTTTTTTCGCTTGGTGGGGGGAACGGCCAGCTCGCGATCATCCAGGATCACTGGGTGGATCCGGGTCTCCTGAGTCCGGCGCTTTTCGCCTGGGCATACGCGATCGGAAACTTTGTCCCGGGACCGAAGTGTAGCTTCGTTGCGGGTATCGGTTATTTTTTGGCGGGATTCCCCGGCGCTATAGCTTGTTTGGTGGGTATTTCTGTCCCGACCGTCTTGGGTGCGTCGTTGGCAGCGCACTGGTACGACAATCTGAGACACTACGTCGCTCTCTTTATGCCGGCATCTGGGTTCGTGATCGCGGGGATGATGCTAACCGCCGGCACCGGGCTCGCTCAAAGCATCTCGATTGACCCGGTTGAGTATCTGCTTGTCGGATTTGTTGTTTTGGGGGTATGGCTCAAGCGGTGGGATCCCGGGGTTGTCGTTCTGGGTTCAGCTGGATTGGGTGTCTTGGTTTACGTCTCAAGCTGAGGTGATCCGCTACGACGGCTGAGTCTGCAAACTTTTGCGGAGAGATAGGATCCATATGAGTTACACCGGTCTGTTTCGATTAGTCTTAAATTGCAAAAGACTCAATTGAAGGACCAATGATCATGAGCGAAGGTAGTTATCAGGTTTTCAAATACGAGAAGCCCTCGGATATGCCCGGTGGTAAGGCGATCGTTCAACTCGCGGGCAGCGATATCATTCGCGGTAGGGTACAGGTCGTGCGTGAGGGCGGTGAGAATAACCTCCACTCCCATCGCGGTATGGACGGCTTCTGGATGGTACTCGCCGGCCGAGTGAGATTTTACGGCCCAGGTGACGTCGTCATTGGTGAGTTTGGTAAGTATGAGGGGATACTGATCCCGCGCGGGGAGCAGTACTGGTTCGAGAGTGCATCAGTTAATGAGGAGCTCGAGATACTCCAGATGGCGGGTTTTGAGAAGGGTACCAAGGTTGAGCGAATCGACGCGGAGGCCCAAAAATTAAAGGTCGAATCTGTAGAGGTCAAGGAGGTGACCGAGACGCGCTAGCCTTAAAGATTTTGACTCAGGAGGTGTTGGATGGAGATCAAGCTAGCGATAGATCGATACGATCGGCATTTTCCGTTCTTCGATGGGTCGCTGTCTCACTCATTTGATTTTAATATCAGACCGTTCCAAGTCGGACAGAGTGCGATGCTTCAGCACGGGACTGATCGGCATGAACTATTCCTCGATGGGCAGTTTGATGTCGCAGAGTTCTCAATGTCGTCATTCCTGGCAGCGAAGACACGGGGCTACCCTATTGTAGGTATACCGGTTTTCCCCAGGCGATTGTTCAGCACCAGCCAGATGTGGGTCAGCCGCGATTCGGATATGACCGAGCCCGCGCACCTCGTCGGGAAAAACGTCGCGCTCAGCGCCTTTCAGACAACGCTCTCGCTCCTCGCCAAGGGCGACCTGGAGTTCCACTATAAGGTCCCCTGGCGTTCTATTAACTGGAAGCTGACCACCAAAGAGAAGATCCCCCTAGAGCACGGGCCCGATGTGAGCATCGAGTTTATAGGAGAACGAGATCGGCTAGGTGATCGGCTCCATTCGGGTGAGATTGATGCATTTTTCTTACCGCACCCACCCGCCAATGTCATGAGCGGGGAGATCCCTGCGAGACGGCTCTTCCCTGACCCTGAGTCAGAGGAGAGGAGGTACTTTGATGAGGTCGGATCGTTTCCGATCATGCACGTTATAGCGATCCAGGAATCATTGGCTGTTGAGAACCCCGAGCTGCCGTCGCAGCTGATGGAGATCTTCCACTCCGCGTTTAATATCGCAGAGGGCTACTACGCCGATCCGAACTGGTCGATGCTGCCCGGGTGTCGGCACCAGTTTGAGAGAGACCGCGATCGTTTTATGGGAAAGGCATGGCCCCGTGGTTTCGCAGCGAACCGGTCAAACGTAGACAGGCTGATGCAATACGCGGTTGATCAGGGTATCGGTGCGGAGTACCTGCCACCGGAAGCACTCTTTGCTAACTCTACCTTGGAGACCTAGCTATGAAACTGATCAACAACGACGAGGTCAGCCAGGTACTCAAGATGGCGGACTGTATCTGTGTCCAGGAGGAGGCGTTTCGAGGTCTCGCCGAGTACGGAGCCGTGCATCGACCGAGGGTAGACTTGTATTACCCGGCAGAGGCCGCTGATAGCTATTTCCGCTGGGGTTCGATGGAGGGCGCGAGCTCCCATTACTTCGCGATCCGTATGAAGTCAGACATCGTCAGCTGGCCTAAGACCGATGACGGTGGGTGGACCGAGGAGAAGCACTGCATAGAACCCGGCACCTACTGTGGACTGATATTTTTACTGTCTACTAAGAACGGCGAGCCTCTGGCGCTGATCAACGACGGGATCCTGCAACACTTCCGGGTCGGGGGCGGCGCCGGCATCGGTGCGAAGTACTTGTCCCGGGAGGACTCAGAGGTCGTGGGCCTGATTGGTTCGGGCGGGATGGCGCGGACCTTCCTTGAGGCCTTCTGCTGCGTGAGGCCGATCAGAGAGTGCCGGGTATATAGCCCGACGAGCGGCCACAAGGAGACCTTCGCGGAGGAGATGTCTGCCAGGCTCAATATCGAGGTGATACCAGTGTCTGGACCCCGGGAAGCGATCGCCGGCGCCGATATCGTCTCGTCAGCGACAGACAGCATGATCCCGGTCTACGACGCAGCCTGGCTCGAGCGCGGTCAGCACGTGACCAACCTTGGGCGCCGTGAGATGCCAGAGGAGGCCATCTCAAGGTTTGATGTCGTAGTTCGTCAGGGGGTCGCGGGCCTACAGATGAAGCAGACCGATATTTTCCAGGCCGAGCGGGGCCACTCGCCTGCTGCCTTTATCGGAGGGACCCCAGAGCAGCAGGGTGTGATCCCGGAGAAGAATCCGTCGCCCGGGTTCGGTGGCGACAGTCCGGATTTCATGGACCGCGGCAGGGGCGGTGACAAGCCAGAGTTCAAGGACCTCGTCACGGGCAGGTGCGGAGGACGGACCTCACGCGACCAGATTACGTTTTATCGGAACGTCGGCAACCAGGGACTCCAGTTTTCATCGGTCGGTGGCCTGGTGTATGAGAAAATCATAGAACGAAATATGGGCCGG
>JBMZTF010000075.1:0-7533 GCA_049623565.1 Litorivicinaceae bacterium | reverse complement strand
GGATGCTAATGCGTAGTCGCAGGGAGAGGGTATGAGTAACTGGCTCGACAAAATTGTACCAACCGTCGTCCGGACGAAAACAGTCGAGCGTAAAGCTAGTGTTCCTGACGGGTTGTGGTCAAAGTGTGGCGCTTGTGAGGCGGTTTTGTATCAGCCAGAACTTGAGAGAAACCAGAGCGTATGCCCGAAGTGCGGTCATCATGGCCGACTTGGTGCCAGGGCACGCTTGACAGGTTTTCTTGACGAAGGCTCGCAGCTTGAGCTTTTTAAAGAGTTAGTCGCTGATGACCGTCTAAAATTTAGAGATCAGAAAAAATACAAAGACCGTATCGCCCAGGCACAAAAAGCCACAGGCGAGGATGATGCATTGATTGTCATAGAAGGAACGCTGAAATCAAGGCCTCTCGTTTCTGTCGCTTTTGAGTTTGCGTTTATGGGTGGCTCGATGGGAACGGTTGTTGGTGAGAAATTTGTTCGGGCCGCTGAACTGTGTCTAGAGAAAAGTATCCCTCTAGTCTGTTTCTCCGCCTCTGGTGGCGCTCGTATGCAGGAAGCGTTGCTATCATTAATGCAAATGGCACGGACCTCTGCCGTACTCGAAAAAATGCGTGAACGAGGAATCCCCTACATTTCGGTATTGACCGACCCCGTCTTTGGTGGCGTATCGGCCTCTTTTGCGATGCTTGGTGATTTGAATATTGCAGAGCCAAGAGCATTGGTTGGTTTTGCTGGGCCCCGTGTGATTGAACAGACAGTCCGTGAGACGCTGCCAGAGGGCTTTCAGCGCGCGGAGTTTCTTTTGGAGCACGGCACCGTGGATATGATCGTTCCCCGTCCAGAGATGCGAGACACGATTGCGCGGGTCTTATCTCGTTTGAGCCGTTGAGAACGTTGCCTGAATGGGAGCGTCATCTCGAGACACTCTCCCCTCCCTCCCATGTCGAATTAGGCCTTGAACGCGTAGGAGAGGTATGGTCGCGAATCAAAGGTTCTGCTCCATCGCAAGTTATTACAGTCGCTGGAACCAATGGTAAGGGTTCAACCGTCGAAGTGGCTGGAGTGATTGCGAATCATGCCGGGCTTTCCTACGGGCAATACACCTCTCCGCACATCCATCGGATTCATGAGCGAATCCGGATCAACGGTCAGATGGTGTCTGATAACCAGTTGGTTAGAGCCTTCGAAACAGTGGAGGCCGCTCAATCCGGCGTGTTTTTAACCTACTTTGAGTTTTTGACGCTAGCGTGTTTCGACCTATTCGATGAAGCTCAGTTGGATCTGTGGATTCTAGAGATAGGGCTTGGTGGTCGTCTTGATGCGGTGAATATTATTGATCCAGATGTATCTCTGATAACGTCCATCGGCCTTGATCATCAGGCATATTTGGGAGATTCTCTAGAGGCTATAGCATCTGAAAAAGCTGGCGTGATGCGTCACGGAATACAAACCTTTTCTGCCGCATCGAACGTCCGGCACACTTTGCAAATCGAGTCCCAGCGCTACGGTGCTCAATTATCTTGGCTTGATGAGGCTTTTGACGGTCGTACGGTTGCGTTACCTGTATCTGGGCTGATGCTAGATGTCACAGGTGTGTATTTGCCAAAACCCTCTATAGCACTCGCTTGTCTCGCCATGGATGCTCTTGGACACATCACTTCACAATTACAGGAAGACGTCTTAAATCAAGCCGTGATGATGGGGCGGATGTCGCGACACCAAATTGGTGGCCGAAATTACATCCTCGATGTGGGCCACAACTCTTTAGCATGTGAGTTCGTAACACGGTCGCTCAGACCAGTAATTCCGAGGTCGCGACGAGTTGTCATTTTTGGCGCCTTGGGCGACAAAGACATCGATTTGATGCTCCCAATCTTGAGAGCCTATACCGGGCGCGTTGCGTTGGTCGGAGTTGAAGGATCACGGGGACGGACTGTCGACGCGCTTGAGACGTCGTGGTCGTTACTTTTTGGACAGACGTATTGGCGGAGTTTTGCTACACTTGCTTGCGCTATGAGGGAGCTTCCTTCTGAACTCAATTTGGATGACCATGTACTGATCATTGGATCCTTTGTATTAGTGGCAGACGCACTTAAGCATGACCTCTTCAACTGAACAAACGCAAACAACTCCAAACCCTCATCGGCGCAAGCATCAATGGATTGGTGCGGCGACCCTGGTTGCCTCGGCGGCGCTTGTTCTGCCTTGGTTTTTGACTCCGCGTTTTGAGTCAATCCGAGAGGAAGGGCCCCGACTCACGCGGCTGCCAGATCCTCCACCGATCGCATCAGAATCATCAGCTCCAACATTCATTGATCAAGAAACTTTGACCGCGAGTCGTGACAAACTCGACGCACTGATGAGTGCTCCTGTGGGTGATGAATCTCAGGCCAGTTTTATTCTTCAGGTCGGTGCATTTAAAAATCGAGATAATGCAAAAGCGCTTCAAACGAAACTTGAAGTTCTCGACGTAGGACGGGTGTATTTACGTACCGAAGAATCGTTGACACGGGTATATGTTGGACCATTACTTGATCGTGCAACAGCTGAAGCAGCCTCAAGGACAATTCAAACGGAGCTATCGCTCAAAGCGCAAATAGAACAATATGACGTGCGTGAGCACGGCCAGACATGAATGAACAGGTCAATGTCGGCGTTGGTCTGGCTCCATTTGACTGGGCTATTATAGCGCTGCTGGCGATCTCTACACTGATGAGTTTGCGTCGCGGTTTTTTCAAAGAAGCACTGAGCCTCGGTACTTGGATCGCCGCGTTCGTAGTTGCGCGCCAGTTTCACAGTCCTATGGACCAATTACTGGAAACACAAATTGTTGATTCGCTAATGCGCTCAATCGCCGCCTTCGCTGCCCTATTTGTTGGGACCTTGTTGGTAGGCGCTGCCCTTGGATTTTTCCTCAGTGCTTTAATCGATGCTACAGGCTTATCATCGACGGATCGGGTCCTGGGAATGGTTTTCGGTTTTGCACGAGGTGCATTGATTGTTACTGTGGTGATTGGGCTGTTGAATCTAACCCCATTGGTGAATGACAGTTGGTACACTAAAGCATCTCTTGTGCCTCATTTTGAGACTGTGGCTCAATGGGCCTTGGACCAACTGTCGGCCTCTGGTTTTAAACCGTCTATTAGCTGACGAGAGGGATTTCGATCATGTGTGGAGTGGTTGGTATATTCGGTCGCGGTAACGTGAATCAAGCGTTATTCGATGCGCTTACTGTCCTACAGCACCGAGGCCAAGATGCGGCCGGCATGGTGACCTCAGCCAACGGTAAATTTCATCTCCGTAAAGACAATGGTCTTGTACGTGACGTTTTTAGGATGCGTCACATGCAATACCTGGTTGGCAATATGGGAATTGGCCATGTTCGCTATCCGACAGCAGGAACGAGCTCGTCTGCCGAAGCTCAGCCCTTCTATGTGAACAGTCCCTACGGAATCAGCTTGGCGCATAACGGTAATTTAACCAATACAGCCGGCCTGATGAAGGAGCTGTTTGAGGAGGATATGCGTCACATCAACACCGACAGCGACTCTGAAGTGTTGCTTAATATTTTTGCGCATGAGCTCGAAGAACGCGGGAACTTTAAGCCAACACCAGATGACTTTTTTGCGGCCGTTGAGGGCGTTCATCGGCGGTGCCGGGGTGCGTATGGCGTGGTCGCTCTGATTAATGGTCACGGGATTTTAGGATTCCGTGATCCACACGGTATTCGGCCTATCTGTATCGGACAGCGTAAGACTGATCAGGGCGTCGAATACATGATTTCTAGTGAATCAGTGGCGCTTGATTGTGCGGGCTTTGTGTTGATTGACGATCTGGCGCCGGGAGAGGCAGCGTTTATAGATAGCGAGGGACATCTGCACCGCAAACTATGCGCTGGTAATCAAGAGTCACATCCCTGTCTTTTTGAATACGTATATCTGTCGCGTCCTGACTCTGTTATCGACGGGGTGTCTGTGTATAAAGCTCGAATCAATATGGGCCGTAAGCTAGCTGATAAGATCCTGAAGGAAATGCCGTGTCACGATATTGATGTGGTGATTCCTATTCCAGACACGAGTCGGACAAGCGCGCTTGAGGTTGCTCAGAAGTTGGGGGTTTTGTTCCGTGAAGGGTTTATAAAAAATCGCTATATTGGGCGAACATTTATCATGCCTGGTCAGACTGAACGTCAAAAATCCGTTCGACAAAAGCTGAATCCAGTCGTTCAAGAGTTTAAGGATCGGAATGTTTTGCTTGTGGACGACTCCATCGTGCGCGGGACGACCTGCCATCAAATCGTTGATATGGCTCGTGATGCTGGCGCGAAAAAAGTTTACTTTGCATCAGCCGCACCCGCTGTGGTGTCTCCAAACGTTTACGGTATTGATATGCCGGCAGCCAGCGAATTGATTGCGCACGGTCGGAGTGCGCAAGAGATCAATCAACTAATAGGTGCTGATGGTTTAATTTACCAGGATCTGGATGATCTGGTTGATGCGGTCCGCGAACTGAATCCTGATCTGAAATCATTCGAGGATTCCGTCTTCTCCGCTTGCTACATCACTAAAGAAGTCGATGATGCCTATCTTGAGGCGCTTGCGGAAAAACGCAATGACGTTGCCAGGCAAGAAGCACAAACAGATTCAGAAGATGCCTGCTTGGATCTTCGGGCTGATGCCTCGTGATGGATCGCGATCAACGACTTGCCGCGCTTGTCTCTGAACTTTCTGAAGAGACTCGAGCCATCCGTATAGGTTTAGATCGGACAGCTGAACGCGAGCATTCGGAACCCATCTTTACGACCTCAAGCTTTGTATTCCCCGACGCCGCGACCATGGCGGATGCCTTTGTAAACAACTCAGGACTCTCAGTTTATGCGCGAGTAGATAACCCAACCGTTGATGGCTTTTGTAGGCGTCTGGCTGTGCTTGAGGGTGCTGAATCATGTGAAGCGGCGGCCTCCGGTATGGGGGCAATACTTTCGACATTGATGGCACATTGTCAGGCAGGTGACCGTGTATTGATTTCGACTGGTGTCTTCGGGGCGACTCTTAATCTGGTGAAAAACTTTTTTATCAAATATGGCCTCGAGATTGAACTAGTCTCAACAACTGATTTGGATGCCTGGGAAAAAGCGTTGGCACGACCCGCGAGGCTCGCCTACTGCGAGACACCATCGAATCCGACGATTGAAATCATTGATATCCAAGCCTTATCAGATCTTTGCCGTGCACACGATTGTCTGTTTGTAGTTGATAACTGCTTCATGACGCCGGTTTTGCAGAAACCACTTAGCCTCGGCGCCGATTTAGTAATCCACTCGGCGACGAAATACTTAGATGGTCAGGGTCGTGTTCTCGGCGGTGCCGTATTGGGGCGGGCCGATTTAATCGAACCTGTTACATCATTCATTCGCTCAGGCGGCGTTACCATGAGTGCTTTTAATGCGTGGGTTTTTTCTAAGGGCCTTGAGACCCTTGATGTTCGTATGAAAGCGCATAGCGAGAAGGCTCTTTTACTCGCCAAGTGGCTTGAACAGCAGCCGCTGATCGAGCGGGTGAATTATGCCGGGTTAAATTCTCATCCTCAGAAGCAGTTGGTCGACCTTCAAATGAAGGCGGGCGGCGGCGTATTGAGCTTCACACTGAAAGATGGCTCTCGCGATGATGCGTGGTCGTTCTTAAATGCGACCTGTCTTATGTCATTGACCGCAAATCTGGGTGATGTGAAAACCACGGTATGTCATCCAGCGACGAGCACGCACGGTCGCCTTAATCAAGCTGACCGTCAACTAATGGGTATCCCTGAAAATATGATTCGAATCGCTGTTGGGCTCGAGTCTGTTGATGATCTGATCCAAGACTGTGAGCGCGGTTTCTCCGCGCTCTCTTGCTGAATCAATAGCGGGCTGCTTTGAGCGCATCGATCCGTTCTTCGAGAGGAGGGTGTGTTGTGAACAAGCGCATCATGTTGTTACCCCCAGTACGGATTCCAAAAGCCACCATGGAATCTGGTAGCTCTGACGGAGCCCCTTGCTCAGAGCGTAATCTCTCTAAGGCGCCAATCATTGCTGTGGCTCCAGCTAACTGCGCGCCGGCTGCATCTGCTCTAAATTCTCGCTGACGTGAGAACCAGAAAACAATCATCGACGCAAGTACGCCAAGAATAATTTCAGCCACAAATGTCGTGATATAGAAGCCAATACCATGACCACGCTCGGTCTTGAAGACAACGCGATCAATGGTGTGCCCGATGACACGAGAGAAGAACATAACAAAGGTATTCACAACGCCCTGGATCAGGGCAAGCGTGATCATGTCCCCATTTGCGACGTGGCCAATTTCATGGGCCATTACAGCCCGCGCCTCATCACGACTGAAACGACTCAACAGCCCTGTGCTAACAGCCACCAAAGCGTTATTCCGATTCCATCCTGTGGCGAACGCGTTACTGGCTTGGCTCTGGAAAATACCAACTTCAGGCATCCCGATCCCTGCATCTCTGGCAAGTTCGGAGACCGTTTCAATCAGCCACTTCTCGTCCGTGTTCCGCGGCTGTTCAATAATCTGTGTGCCCGTACCCATCTTTGCCATTTTTTTCGACAGGAGAAGGCTGACTAAGCTCCCGGCCATACCAAAAACAAAACAGAAGACTAAAAGGCTTGAGAGGTTTAAATCCACACCATTCGCAGCCAGATATCCCTCAAAGCCAAGAAGGCTAAGGGTGATGCTCGCTACAATCACGATGGCGAGGTTGGTTAAAAGGAACAATGCTATCCGTAACATGTGAGCCTCTCCTGAAGTGGCGTGGTTTTCTTAAAATGTATTGGTTTTCAGTGGGACTTCAAGTTGTGACTATACGAAAAAAGGTAAAAAAATCGGACGCGGAATGGAAATCTCAGTTATCTGAAGAGTCGTATCGTGTGACGCGTCTAAAAGGTACAGAAAAACCTTTTGATAACGAGTATCACGATCTCAAAACACCTGGCGTGTATCATTGTGTTTGTTGCGATACCCCTTTATTTGACTCGGAGCATAAGTTCGATTCAGGGTCGGGTTGGCCAAGCTTCGTCCGGCCAATCGATACCGACGTGATTGGTGAACATGATGATCGCTCCATTTTCTTTATGCCGCGTACGGAAGTGACCTGTGATGTATGCGACGCTCACTTAGGACACGTTTTCAGTGATGGCCCAACACCGACAGGACTCCGTTATTGCATTAACTCTGCGAGCCTCCAGTTGAAACAGGAGGACTAAATTACCTCAGGGTCGAGTAGAGCGATGAGTCGCCAGCCGGCCCCGGCTGCCTTAACCTCAAGCGGAATCTGTAGCGCTTTAAGTTCGTGAATCCGGCTAACCGAAATGAGAACCCATTGGCCCTGAATTGGTGTTTTTTCCCGTGTAATAGCCCCCCGATAAAATGAAAAGCTAGGCATCCGTACCCCCTGGGACACAACGTCGGCCTGAGCCTCTTTGGCAATTAGTGCAGCGTCTTTTATCGGCCGCTGTCTTGCCTCCGAGAGGATAGGCAACAC
>JBMZTF010000074.1:0-7577 GCA_049623565.1 Litorivicinaceae bacterium | reverse complement strand
AAAGATTTTACTCTTGAAATTGAGCCAGGGGAACGTGTCGCGATTGTTGGGCCGTCAGGTGCTGGTAAAAGTACTATCTTTCAGCTTCTACTGAGATTTTATGACCCTCATTTGGGTCGGATTCGTATTGACGGTATCAACATCAATCTTGCTGATCCTACGGACATCAGATCCGCCATCGCGATGGTTCCTCAAGATTGTGTGATCTTTGGTGATAGTGTGGCGGAAAACATCCGTTTTGGTAATCCAAACGCGACCGATACTCAGATAATTGAGGCAGCTACGGCAGCGTCGGCTCATGCTTTTATCAGTAAGCTTCCCGACGGGTACAACACCTATTTGGGAGAGAAGGGAATCAGACTATCCGGAGGTCAGAAACAGCGAGTAGCTATTGCTCGAGCAATCCTTGCGGATCCAGCCATTTTGTTGCTCGATGAGGCAACTAGCGCTTTGGATTCGGAAAGCGAGCGCCTAGTGCAAGCCGCACTAGATAAATTGCAAAAGAACAGAACCACCTTGGTCATTGCTCACCGGCTTGCAACAGTAGTTCAGGCCGACAAAATAGTAGTCCTAAACTCCGGTAGAATCCTTGATGTAGGGAGTCATAGTGAGCTTATGACTCGCAATGCAATCTATGCGCAGATGGTTGAGTTGCAGTTCGGAGAATTTAATCCCTACAGTTCCATAGGTAACGTTAGATAGGTTTGAGTTGACCAAATAAATGCGCTGGGTTGTTTTTATCTCCATCCTCTTCACGTCTGATGTGTCTGGAGAGACACGGATCGGTCTCGGCTCATGCTTTAATCAGGAGAAAAGTCATTCCATTTGGAAAACGATTGGTGATGCGGGCCTTGATGGATTTTTGTTCCTCGGCGACAACGTCTATGCCTCCCGTGGATTCAGTCGAGAGCGCCTTACATCGGCCTACGAGAGGGCTGATGCCGTTATTCCTTGGGACCGGCTTGGGATTGTTCAGGCCACCTGGGATGATCATGATTTTGGTCAAAATGATGGCGGAGCGAGTTTCAATCAAAAATCATTAAGCCTCAGCTTGTTTTGGCGGTTCTTTGGCCCCCGAATGGAGGCCGTACAGGCTGCACCCGACGGCGTCTACAACACGAATAATCGTGCGATCGAGGGACATGTAGTGCAGTTTATCGCCCTAGACACGAGATCGTTTCGTGGGCGGCTTAAGCCTACCTTGGTTCGCAATAAACCCGGTGCTGAGCGGTATATCCCAAACTCTGACACCGATCAGTCAATGCTTGGCGAGGCTCAATGGAGGTGGCTTGAGGCACAGCTGCGGCGACCCGCCGATATTCGGATCGTGATGAGTTCGATTCAGGTAATAGCAGATGGTCACGGTTGGGAACGCTGGGGTAACCTCCCTCATGAACGTAAACGCCTGCTTGATCTGTTACGTCGACGGCCAGAAAGTGAGGTACTTTTAGTTTCGGGTGACCGTCACATAGGGGGCGTGTATCAGATTGAATACGCGGGAGAACGTTTCACGGAAATCACCTCAAGTGGATTAAATATGGCGTGGACCCGGTCTGATGAATATTTGCCTAATCAAATCGGGGTGCCGGTACGGGAGGATCATTTTGCTGTGGTTTCTATCGATAGCGAAGGGCTAGACAAGGTGGTTTGGCATGATAATAAGGGTTCGCCAATTACGTCCTTTGACCTCAACTAACGATCCTTATTTAGGACCTATCCATAAACCTGGGATCTGCCAAGCAGTCTTTAAGGCATACCCAAGCAGCGCTTTAGGTCTTATCGTCAGTACTCAATAATGGCCTCAAAGAGATTATTACCGCTACTTGCGCTTCCAGTTTTCTCCTGCATCGTCCCAATGCCCCTTGCCTCCGCCATCACATGCAGGCAACGAAAAAAGAACGACCAACGAAAAAATTAATATAGCTACTAATCGTATCTTACTCATTTGAAATTCCAGGTCAGCCATGTTCTGAATCTAGTTGAGTTATCGACACACTTCGTGACGTTTAGTCTATCTGGTGTGACGTGAAATTTGTTAGGGTTGATCGTAAGAGTTTGGATTTCAGTTTGGAGTCGAATATGTGGATTCGATATGCGCTAATTATTTGCCTCGCAGTCATTATGGGAAATACGCTCGCGAATGCACAGAGTGCCTCTGTCTTGGAGATGCAGTGCCCCAAGGTCCGAGACTATGGTGGTTACCCTCACACGACGGGTGAAATGATTACATACCGGCTCGATCAATCAAAACAGGCAGTGTCACGCAGGACGAACGGCGAATGGATGATTATCTGTAAAGGGGTATCACAGTGCTCGATAGAGGGCGGTGAAGTTCTTATCTCTGAGTTTCGGGCAGACGAAAAAAAACTAATTGACCGGCGTTTGGATTTTGCAAAGCGTGTAGAAAAGGCAAAAGAGTGGGGAGACCCGGCCAGGACAAAGCTGGTCTTCGGGTACGAGTCTCGTTGCAAATCCAAGCACTAAACGTTGACGGCCAACTCCACCATCAAACCCCGATCTTTCCCATCTTTCTCCATTATTTAATCCCATACTTCTCTCATCGAAATTGGATGGAGTGACTCAGTGAGCTTGCGTATCGAGTACATGATCGTGGTGCTGTGCCTTCTGGCTAGCGGTATTTCCTTTTAGTTTTTTCATTGACTGTCCTGACGAGCCTAGTTTTGGCTCTTTGCCCTTGGTAAAGGCCAGGGGCTTTTTTTTGGTGGTATCCGATTATTTTGTGTTGTGAGACAGACTGTTATTTTTCAACCGGCTCGGGAGGTTTTTCGTTACTAAACCGGCAGGGTGATGGGAGACCTGCCCCATCGCTGACATAAAACATAAGCGTGAATTTATCTTCGGGCCCACTTATTTGACTGCAGCTGGACCCTCGGTTGATCGTTATATCCTGGCTCCCGAAGCGGTAGCCCTCGTGATAACAGGCATCAGCGCCTTCGCTGTATATTTCGCCAGACTCCAGTCGTTTATATGTGGTCGGTGATTCTGTCCACATCTCTAGGCTAACCGGTTGATAACGCGGTTCGGTTACTGAGACCTTCAGCCTGTACCTTCCCAGACCAGTAGAGCATGAATCGAATCTCACGCCGAACTCATTCGTGCAGACCACAAAGCCGGTCGGTGACAATCCGCAGGCATCACCCCAGTAGCTTGAGCTCAGGGACTTTGAGGGGTCAACGGAGTTTGTGTTGACGTAGAAATACACCCCTCCCGCACTACCAAGTAATACTAGGACAGCGATTATAACGATGATTTTCTTCATGGATGGATCAGATCCGATTTCAGTGGACAGCACTTAACTGTCTTAGAACTTACAAACGCCCGAACTAACAAGGTAATCGGATCATGCTCTCGCAGCTTGAGTAGTATGGTAGTAGTCAGTTATTACCCAAGGACGTCACACGCTCGTATAGTACGATAATAAGGTTCGCAACACTTGGTATCGGAGAACGTTATGCCCACTCAAAGTGCAGCCGCTGAAAAAATTTCCCTCTACCAGCCGGATCAAGAGGACCTGATCTTCCCCGAGACCCCGGTGTTTGATCAAGTCGCTGATGACCGCGAGTACCGAAAAAAACATCTGGTCGCGGCCTGCAGAGCGTTCGACTACCACGGTTTCGATTATGGGTTTGCTGGGCACCTGACGATTCGTGACCCCGAGTTTCCTGAGCTCTATTGGACGAATCCGATGTGTGTTCATTTCTCTCAGGTTCGGATGTCTAATCTGATCCTTGTTGATCACAAAGGTCAGGTCGTTGAGGGCGATTACGCGGTCAACCGCGCGGGTTTCGTTCTCCACGCAGCGGTGCACGAGGAATACCCGGAGGTTGTCGCGATGTGTCACGCGCACACGGTGTATGGGACTGCTTGGTGTGCGACCGGTCGACCGCTGGATATGATCAGCCAGGATGTCGCGGCGTTCTACAACAGTCACGTTGTGGTTGGGGCATCAAGTGGTGCTGTTGCTGTGGAGGAGGAGAGTGGTCTGAGCGTTGCCAGAGCAATGGGCGCCCACCGGGGGATCCTTCATCAGAACCACGGCCTATTGACAACCAGCCAGCACAGTATAGACGACGCAGCGTTTTGGTTCATTGCGCTGGAGCGATGCTGTAAGCAACAAATATTAGTCGAGTCCACCGGTCTAAAGCCGCAACTGCTCGATGATAAGACGGCGGCCTACAGCCGGGAGCACGTCGGTAGCGACTACATTGGATGGCTGCACTTCCAGACGTTGTATCAGCATCTTGAGAAGACCCAGCCGGATATGTTTCTTTGATTCTGTGCCACCTGAAAGAGCCGGATTTTGGTCTTGTTTACCACCTGATGGACCACGCTGACGGTACCGGTCTGGATCATATCTTTGGTATCTACACTCAATTTGCGATTCTGCCTAAGTCACTCGAGAACGCCGGCGTATAGGGTATATTGGGCCAGGCAGGGCGCGGGAGCATTAAGAAGCGCGTGATCATCAGGGGTATGGGGCCTACACAAGAGAGCGATATGCAATGAACCGAACCGGCAGCTATCTGCATGAGGCCTTTGTCGGGCTACTACAATCACTCCGTTGGAGTTATCTGCCACCCCTGATGGTGTACCTAGCCGCCGGAATCTCCGGACTTACCGCGATCGTCGGTACCTTTTTCGTCAAAGATTATTTGGGTCTGTCTGCGGCATTCCTGGCGGGTCTCGGTTTTTGGGCCGGGCTTCCGTGGGCACTGAAAATGCCGCTGGGGCACCTTGTTGATTTATTTTGGCGATATAAGGCCTACTTCGTCTATCTCGGTGCGCTGGTAATTACCGCGAGCCTGCTCATCATGTTCGGGCTGATCGCGCATACCGAAAGCATGCGTGCTGTTATGGCGATCGAGGCCTGGTATGTGCTCAGCGTTATCCTGGCACCGGTCGGCTACGTGCTCCAGGACGTAGTAGCGGATGCCATGACGGTCGAGGCGGTCCCAACAACAAACCCATCGGGTCATCCGCTTCCTGCGTCAGAAATCAAGGAAATGCATACAACCATGCAGGCGTTGGGGCGGTTCGCCGTGATTGGGGGCAGTCTGTTGGTCGCCCTTCTGAATGTAGCGTTGTTCAGCGACGTTGAATCACTGACTGATGACGATAAGCGATCGGTTTACGCGAGCATCTACGTGTACGCGCTAGCAATACCCGGTGTATCGATTGCTGGGGTGATTTTGGCCAAGTATTTGCGGTACGCACCGAGGTTAGATGAATCGGAGATACCTCGTGTCCGTCCAAATTGGGCGGTACTCGGCGGCAGTCTGGTTTTTGTCCTTTTTTCTGTCTCGGTGGGTGGCTTCGATATTCCGTTCGCTCAGGAGATCGTTTTCCTCGGTTCCATGGCGATCATTGTGTATCTGATGGGTCAGCTGTTGGGGTACCTCGAGGCGGAGACACGCCTCATGGTTGTCGGCACAGCGGTCGCGATTTTTGTGTTTCGCGCGGTCCCCTCGCCCGGCCCGGGTCTGACTTGGTTTGAGATCGATGTCCTATTATTTGATGAGCAGTTTCTATCGGTTCTCGCGGCGATCTCGTCGGCCCTGACATTGCTCGGGATCATACTTTTACGACCGCTGGTGGCACATTATTCGATCGCCCGGATTATTGTCGTGCTGTCACTGGTCGGCGGTTGTTTGTTTCTACCAAGTATTGGGATGTACTACGGATTACATCAATGGACCGCCGCACTGACCGGCGGCCTGATCGATGCGCGCTTCATTGCGATCCTCAACACAGCACTCGAGTCGCCGCTGGGCCAAATCTCGATGATTCCATTACTGGCGTGGATAGCGAAGAATGCGCCCGCTGAACTGAAGGCAACCTTTTTCGCGGTCTTCGCATCCTTCACCAACTTAGCATTATCGGCGAGCGCGTTAGCCACGAAGTACATCAATGAGATCTTCGAGGTCTCGAGGCAGATCGTTGACCCAACGACTCAACAGGTGACGACGGCCGCAGACTACACTGAGCTCGGTCTGTTGTTGATCGCTGTGGCACTGATTACGGTGATTGTCCCGATCACTGTTGTTGCAGTGATTCAAAAGAGCCCGTTTAGATCGACAGATTAAAGGATCTAGTGCTTTGGAATTGGGTGCAGACCATGTTCATCGAGGAGGGCCGATATTTGGTGATGAACAAGTTTTCGGATTTGATCCGTGATCGCTTGGTTCCCCGAGGTCGAGGCGGCACGGAGGAACTGGATACCGAGCTCTTGGTAGCGCAGAAAATCCTCTGTCGGATCCGCAGACAACTCTTCGATCGCGGCCTCAAATCGATCCATCTCACCAAATCGATTCATGACATTCGCGATGGCCCGGTAGGTCACAAGGGCTTGCGATTCACTACTGATTCCTAGCCTCACCGAGGCAACCCTGAGCATGGTTCGACCAAACCCATTTAAAAAACCGAGAACAACGGGATGGAACGCGATGGCGTCTGCTACCGGTTCGTCTTGATTAAAACCACGAGCCAGCCCCAGTACGTTAGGAAATGCATGCGTCAAGTCCTTCGCGTACTCACTAAGCTCAGAGGGATTCTCGGTACTCACGAAAAGTTTCCCCATCCAGTCGCGGTTGGCAGGGAACGTCGATGCTCAGACGAAACGGGTGATTCTAGTTTTTGGGTGCTGTGTATCTTTTTCATGGGTCGGTCACTAGCCCAACTATCTCGTTCTCGTGTTTGTTACTCGCGTGCTGTTGCATATCCCAGAGTAGCTTAAATTGCCCGTCGGCCGCGATTAAGGTCTCATAATCACCCGACTCAATAACCATACCTTGACCCATTACTAGGATTAAATCTGCGTGACGGATCGTGCTCAAACGATGCGCAATAACAAGCGTCGTCCGATCGGTTGCGAGTTCATCGAGATTGCGCTGTACCTGACGTTCCGTTGATACATCGAGCGAGGAGGTAGCCTCATCGAGTAGCAAGATAGATGGATTTTTGAGAATCACTCGGGCGATTGCGATCCTCTGCTTTTCTCCGCCCGATAACTTCAGTCCTCGTGCTCCTACCTCGGTATCCAGCCCCGCAGACAACTGTCCAAGAAAGTCACCCATGCCAGCCGAATGAAGTGCCTCCCGCACTTGGTCGTCTGTCGCCGAGATATTTCCGTACCTCACGTTGTGGCCAAGGGTATCGTTAAATAAGACAGTGTCCTGAGGTACGACTCCGATCGCGTCACGCACGGCCTCCCGTGTAAGTTGTGAGAGGTCATGAGAACCAAACCGGATTGTTCCCCGGTCTGGCTCGATAATCTTTAACAATAGCTTCCCAATCGTAGTCTTTCCACAACCCGTTTCTCCAACAATGGCGACCGTTTGTTTGGGCCGTACTGAAAACGAAATCCCCTCAAGGATGGGACGGTCTTGCTCATAGGAAAAGTGCACGTTGTCGAAGTTGATGGTTGGTCCGGTGACCTCAGCGCTCGCGTCATTCGGGTCGGTCTCGGTAGGCTCGTCTAGGACATCGAAGAGGCTCTCCATATCGATCAGCGACTGTCTAATCTGGCGATAAATCGAGCCCAAAAAATTAAGGGGTTG
>JBMZTF010000073.1:0-7853 GCA_049623565.1 Litorivicinaceae bacterium | reverse complement strand
TTAGGCAGAACAAAAAGAGCCCAAGTAACACACAGAGTGCATGCTCTGAGAGAGTCAGCACTAGCCTTTCGGTCCGTATGACGCATATTCCAAAAACCACCAGACAAGCCAGCAGGAAGCGCCAGCCGACCGATACCACCGGATGCACGACCCCCAACTGCCCTAAGATAACAAACCATGTGGTGCCCCATGTTAGGACAGTGACAGCAAATAGCGTCGCGTCAATACGATTTATTTTCGATGCCACGATGTCCCGCCAGCTGCATCCTCAAGCACGATGCTCTGAGCGATCAGGTCATCCCTGATCCTGTCGGCAGTAGTAAAGTCCCTTTCTTTGCGTGCTTGCTCTCGCGCAACAATCAGGGCCTCGATTGCTGCATCACTGAGCCCGCTTTGTGATGCCTTCAAAGCTTGTTGTTGCTCAAAAAATACGTCTTTCCCACTCTCGAAAAGTCCCAGTACTTTACCGATGGCCATTACACTCGAGGCAGATTCGACCGAACCCTCTGATACGAGTTCGAATAGCAACGCGATCGCGCGTGGCGAATTGAAGTCATCATCCATCAATGTTTGAAACTCAAAGATTGCATCAGAGCTAGGGCTTGATAACTGATCAGGAAGCGCATCGACAAGGCGACTGTATGCGGCCTCAGCCTGTACCAACGCATCCTTAGAAAATGAGATGGCACTTCGATAATGGCTTTGCAACAGAAAGAACCGAACCACCTCCGGGTGAAACTCTTTAAAGAGCGCATCAAGAGTCACGAAGTTCCCGAGGGACTTTGACATCTTTTCTTCGTTAACTCGAACCGGACCGGCATGCATCCAGTAGCGTGCAAATGTGTTTCCTGTCGCCGCTTCAGATTGAGCAATTTCATTTTCGTGATGAGGGAATTTGAGATCAGGACCGCCGCCGTGGATATCGAACGTTTCTCCTAACGCGTCCATACTCATCGCAGAGCATTCGATATGCCAGCCAGGACGCCCGGGTCCAAACTGAGACGGCCAGGACTCTTCTCCCTTTTTCGCCGATTTCCACAAAACGAAGTCTGCGGGACTTTCCTTGTCATCGGCGACTGCTACTCTTGCACCGGCGATCATGTCGTCTAGGTTACGGTTATTCAATTTCCCGTACTCGGCAAACGCACAGACTCTGAAATAAACGTCACCCGATGCGCCTTGATAGGCCGCACCTTTCTTGATCAATGTATCGATCAGTTTGAGCATTGAGTCGATATTCGAGGTCGCTCTCGGTTCTGAGTTGGGCGATTGGCAGCCCAATTTTTTCTCGTCTTGATGCATGGCGTCGATCATTTCAGTGGTTAATTCTGAAAAATCGATATCCCGCTCTGCCGCACGTAAAAAGATCTTATCATCCACGTCTGTGATATTTCTGACGTAGTTCACCTCAAACCCACGGAAGCGGAGATAACGCACGATCGCATCAAACGCCACCATCACCCTCCCGTGGCCTAAATGACAGCGGTCATAGACAGTCATCCCGCAAACGTACATGCCGATTTTTTCAGCCTCTATGGGCTGAAACTCACGCTTTTCTCGGGCTAAGGTGTCAAAGATCTGCAAACTCACGCGTTATTCCTTGGTTTGAAACCGGTATAGTACCGCCTTGTGTATTGAGGAGGAAAACCCGTGATTCTATTTGAAACAACGCTTGGTAACATCACCGTGGAGCTCTTTGAGACCGACGCACCCGAAACAACTGCGAATTTTAGGCAGTATGTCGAGGATGCTTTTTACGACGGAACGATTTTTCATCGGGTGATTGACGGTTTCATGATTCAGGGTGGTGGGTTTGAGCCAGGCATGGTTCAAAAAGATACACGCGACCCAATCTCAAACGAAGCATCAAACGGACTCGCTAATAATCGGGGTACTATCGCGATGGCGAGGACAATGGATCCTCATTCGGCGACAGCGCAGTTCTTCATCAATGTGACTGATAATGATTTCCTCAACTTCCGCTCTGAGACTCCAGACGGCTTCGGGTATTGCGTATTTGGCCGCGTATTTGAGGGCATGGATATTGTTGATGAGATTAAAGCCGCAGAAACAACGCATCGTGCCGGCCACTCCGACGTACCGAAAGACGACATCATAATCACTAAAGGTTCGATTATTTAATGCGACGTCTAATCGTCTCCGATTTCCATCTCGATCCAGCCGAGCCGGCACGCTACCAGGCTGCCATCGAGGCACTGAGTCATTGCACATGTGATCAGTTAATTCTCGCCGGTGACATCTTTGAGGCGTGGGTTGGAGACGATGGAGCGACTGAGCACGACAGACAATTTCTTGAATTCTGTGGCGGACACAGCGGTGATACTTTATTTATCCGCGGTAATCGAGACTTCTTGATTCGCCATGAATTTCTTCAGATATTCGAGATTCGGCTGGTGGAGCATCTTGTGTGCGATGGAATGATCGTGATTCATGGTGACGAATTGTGTACCAACGACCATGCATATCAGTCATTCAAGCAGGAAGTCAGACAATCCGCCTGGATCGAACAATTCCTGCAAAAACCACTGCCTGACCGTCAAGAGATTGCTGAGGGACTGCGGCAAGCATCGCGAGAGGCCCAGGCCAATCGTCCTGAGGCTATTGGTGATGCGGTCAGTTCAGAGATTGAGCTATGGATGACTCGCTACAGTGCGGCCGTCTTGGTACACGGACACACCCACCGACCCGCAATTCAACCGACAAAAAATGGCCTACGAGCGGTGACCTCCGATTGGGGGTATACTGGAATCGGGATCTTTGCCGACACCTTAGACTCTGAGCAGATCATCAGCCTCGCTCACCTCGGGCCGACCGGCCCAATAATCAGCGAACAATGGTCTCGTCAGGCAGGGATGCCTGAGTGGAAACGAAATTCTTGATCAGGGCTCTGAATCAACCGCTGATCAATCGTAAGGAAGTGGCTCAGACGCTGGTCGACGCTGTTCTCGGTATCATTCTCTCTGGCAAGCGCCAGATAGTCTTGGTAATGACGCCCCTCAGATCGGAGTAGTGATTTATAGTACCGCCCGAGCGATGAGGGAAGATGTGGCCACAGCGCGGCAAATCGTTCACACGATCGTGCTTCAACGATCGCTCCCACGATGAGTAGATCTACCAACCGACCTGCCTCATCCGTTCTGACAGATTCTCGGAGGGTTTTCGCATAGCGTGATGCGCTTAACGGACGGAATTCCACTCCCATACGTTCCATGAACGCAAGAACCTGCTCGTAGTGCAACATCTCCTCACGAATTAATCGGGCCATAAGCCGCTGAAGCCGGGGCATGTGTCGGTACTTCGTTATGAGACTCATACCCGTAGCCGCTGCCTTGTACTCACAGTTCGCATGATCGATGAGGAGCGTCGCGAGATCACCGGTGGCGTGCGTGACCCAGGCATCCGGTGTCGGCACAGTAAGGAAATTATGGATCTCACTAACAATGGCATCGACCGACGCCACCTTAGAAATAATCTTACTTGTAGTAGGCATTTTCTCGCTGACTGTGGTCCGTTACGTCTCGGACACCCTTTAGCTCAGGGATCCGATCCATCAGCGTTTTCTCTACCCCGTCCTTGAGCGTCATGTCAACGGCGCTACAGCCTTGGCAACCACCACCAAACTGCAAAACCGCCACCTCGTCTTCGAGACGAATTAACCTTACCTCGCCACCATGCGCCGCGAGCCCCGGATTTACTTCAGCAGTTAAAATCTCAACAATCTGCTGCTCCACGGGACCGTCGAATGCTACAGCGGGCTGCTTGGCCTTCGGGGCCTTGATCGTTAACTGCCCACCGAGTTTGTCGGCGACGTAATCGACTACGGCTTCGTCCAGGTAGGGTAGGCTCGGCTGGTCCAGATAGGCTGTAAATTCCTCACATTCGAAACGCTCGTCATCCGACTTTTCCTCGCCAGGGCGGCAGTATGCGAGGCAAGTTTCAGCGTACATCGTGCCGGGCTGGGAAACGAACAAGCGTACCCCGATCCCGTCAACGTTTTGCTTTTCTAATAAGCCGTTCAGATAGGTCTGTGCGCTTTCTGTGATTGTAATATCTGTCATGTGTTTAGAATGCTCTTTACTAACCTGATATCTTAATTGGGGCATCTATTCTAATTTCTACTGGGACCAAAAGACCACTCCATGACACACACACCTATAGCAATCATCGGAGCCGGAGTAGCTGGCTTGGCGGCTGCACGTCAGCTCCCGCCTACGAGTTATGTAGTTTTCGAAAAGAGTCGTGGCCCCGGGGGAAGGCTCGCATCCAAGCGTATCAATGAACTTCGGGCCGATATTGGCGCGCAATTCTTCACGGTTCGCGATCCTCGGTTTGAGGAAACGATCGCTCTTGCCTCGGATGCTGGGTCCGTTCGACGATGGTCGCCGCGGATGGGAGCATTCCGGAATGGGAGACTGGTCTCTTCCCCAGACAAGCAACGACGTTACGTCGGTATTCCATACATGAATTCACTAGCTCATTTCTTGTCGCAATCGGTTGATGTTAGGCGTGAGGCTCGGATTTCTTCAGTCATACGAGACGGTGGCAAGTTCGTCCTGACAAGCACTGCTGGTGAAATCTACACGGCTGAGCAGGTGCTAGTTACCGCACCCGTCGACCAGATGAGAGAATTACTCGCAGACTTTGAGACTGATCAGATTGCCAGCAAATTTGCGATGGACCCTACCTGGACAACCGTAGTTTCATCAGATGATCAACTTGCCGCGGTCGATGGCGAGATCATTGACGCCTGTTTTGGTGGAGATCACGAGATGTTTGACTTCATCTCAGTCGAACGCAGCAAACCAGGACGCGATTCCAATCTGATTGTGATCCACTCATCGCCAGACTGGGCAAAGGCGCATCTTGAGGATGACCCAGAGTGTGTTTCGAGCATGATGTCCTCTATGCTGCATGAAGCCTTAGAAATACGATCGAGCCCACTAATTTCACACCGGTGGCGGTATGCACGACCAGCCGATCCAACGGTCACAACGCAAAAGGGTGTCTATCAGGTCGACTCTGGACTATGGATAGCAGGCGATTATTTGGCAGGCGGCCGAGTCGAGGGATCGTTTTTGGCCGGCATAGAGGCGGCTGACCGGTTAAAGGGAAATTAAAAGCTCGCTTCTTCTTGCCGAAATAAGGTGCGCCCTCTCGGACCAGTTACTAACCTCAGTGCAATCAGGACAAATATAAGGATCGACAACTCGAAGCCCATGTAGAGATAGGTCGAGTTCTCCTCGGGGAGCCCCTCCAAGAGAGCGATGCAGCGAGTAGAGAGCCATGACGTATTAATCAGGAACAGGCCGATCAGGGACCGCTTAGTTTTCTTCTGATCAAAGAGACCACCGACGATTAGTAGACAAAAACCGACGAACGAACCGGCTATCAACACTTGAAGCTCAATGATAGCTGCCCGGGATGACCCACTCACTTCCAACGCACTCAAGAGTGTCAGCGGAGAAGCAAGAGCCCAGAGCGCTAATCCGATGTATAAAAGGCAGTTGAATGCAATCAAAAACCGTCCGAAGAACATACGCTTATCCTAACTCATCAACCACAGAGTGTCAGACTCCATTGCGTTTGCCAACAGCCTGGGCGACACTTCCAGAAAGGTGCCGGCTCGGACGATGGCAAAATATTCTTTGCACGATGCAACTGAGGAGAATTATGCAACATCGTCTACTCTGGTTCCGAGACGACCTACGTGTCAGCGATAACGCTGCTGTCATTGCAGCTTTCAGTTGTGATCCAGCAGTTCGAATCACCGCCGTATTTTTGACGGCCGACGATGAGTGGTCGTCATTCGGATACGGCGCCAACCGGCTGTACTACACGGATCAGCTTCTCAAGAGTCTCGCCCTGGGACTCGCTAATCTCGGTGTCCAACTCCAGGTCATCAGGCTCTCGAATTACAATGAACAAAGCCGCTGGATCAGTGACTACTGCCAACGGGAGCATGTGACAGACTTATATTTCAACCAGGAATACCAGTGGAATGAGCGAATGCGGGACCATCATCTCCTTACAGCGCTCAGCGGTATCAATGTGCATAGTTTTGTCGATCGTGTTCTCTTGCAGCCGGGTATCGTTCTGACCGGAGACAGCCGGTACTACTCTGTTTTCAGTCCATTTAAAAAACGATGGCTTTCCGTGTATGAGGGAGATAACCATTCCCCCTTTCCAACGCCCGACCCTGTCCGAGCTAAGGTTCCTGCCCCAAGTTGGGCCAGCCTCTGCGATGCATCTGACTCTGATCTTTCAGCATTTGCGACCGATGAGTCCAAGGCGCTCGATGATCTCGACGATTTCATAGAGACAAAGCTCACCCACTATAATAAGACTCGAAATCAGCCCTCTATCCAGGGAACAAGTCGCTTATCTGCGGCCCTAGCGAGGGGGCTTTTGTCGCCGAGACAATGCATAAAAGCCGCCGAGGATGCTCTATCGCGGCCCATTGGGGACTTTCCTGAAGGTGCGTTTTCATGGATCAACGAGCTGATTTGGCGTGATTTCTATCATCATTTACTGGTTGGCTTTCCGAGACTCTCGAAAAATAGGGCATTCCGCCCCGAAACCGAGGCAATACAGTGGCGTAATCATCCAGACGAGATCGAGGCCTGGAAAGTGGGTAACACGGGGATTCCCATCGTCGATGCCGGTATGCGGGAACTCAGGCAAACCGGATGGATGCACAACCGTATTCGTATGGTTGTCGCCCAGTTTCTGACGAAAAACTTACTGTGTGATTGGCGGATTGGAGAGTCTCACTTCATGCGTTACCTGGTTGATTCCGATCTCGGGGCCAACAACGGCGGATGGCAGTGGAGCGCGTCGACTGGCACAGATGCAGCGCCCTACTTTCGGGTGTTTAACCCCGTGAGCCAAGGCGAGACTCATGACGCGGAGGGAGACTATATCTGCCGCTTCATTCCAGAGTTGGCTGAGATTCCAAAATCGAAACGACACTCGCCTTGGCTGGGATCGGTCCCCATGGGCTATACACCACCTATTGTTGACCTCAAGTCATCACGTCAGCGTGCAATCAATGCATTTAAGGACCTGAAATCATGAATCGCCAAGTGAGACCGCGGGTCGCAGTTATCGGCTCAGGAATTTCTGGCCTCACGGCCGCCTATCGTCTTCAGAAAGACGTGGATATCACGGTGTATGAAAAGGATGACTGGGTCGGAGGACACACACACACCGTCGACGTCAATCTTGGTGGTCAGACATACGCGATAGATACCGGTTTCATAGTATTCAACGAATGGACCTACCCCCGTTTCTTGAATCTATTGAGTGAACTTGGTCTGACGCACCAAGATACGGATATGAGTTTTAGCGTCATGTCCGAGACAACTGGAATAGAATACGCCGGCACTAACTTGTCGACACTCTTCGCACAACGTCACCGACTGCTATCGCTCCGGTATCACCGATTTCTCCTCGATATCGTCAAATTCAACAAAACCGCGATCTCTGATTTGGCGAATGATCGAATTATTTCGTCAATAACGCTCCAGAATTATCTCAAGAAACTATCCCTATCTGATTTATTTTATTCACACTATCTTCTCCCGATGGCGGCGGCTATTTGGTCGTCAGACCTAAAGGATGTCAGCCAAATGCCGGCCCTATTTTTTATCCGGTTTTTTAAGAATCACGGATTACTTTCGGTTAGAGATCAGCCTCAGTGGTATACGTTACCCGGAGGATCACGTAGCTACATAGCGCCGCTAACAGCTTCATTTGCTGATAGGATTTACCTTAATACACCGGTGAAATCAGTCCGCAACAAACCCCAAGGGGTCGAGATCACTACCAAAGAT
>JBMZTF010000072.1:0-7866 GCA_049623565.1 Litorivicinaceae bacterium | reverse complement strand
GCCGATTGAATACAGACCAAGTGCCGAGTGCCCTTCTTGGTTCGCATTGGCTGAATGTACACTTCTTGAATGTTGAACTTGCTCATGCGTTATCTCCTTTCTTATAAAACGACGTTGACGGGAACGAAAGCTGCGTCTTGATCTCGCGCTTCCTTTTGGTCGCGTTGTGCCATGATCTCTTTTGCGTACAAGTGGCCTTCGACCTGCATACGCCCGAGATCGGCTAGGAAGCCCATACCAACGCCGGTCAAGAGGCTGCCGGTTACTGCTTCGACAGCTAACATTGTCGGGAGCTGAGTGCCGACTGACTTGGCAAGCGCTTTGGGAGTCCAGACCCCGCCGTCTTTCGCAATGCTGCAATGAGAATTAATCATCGCCTTTGAGAGTGTGTTGATCGTTGCTTCTCGTGCTCTGCTTTTTAAGTTGTCTAAGTTCATGTGTATCTCCTTAATGGATACTGGTTATGTCATTAGTGACACAAAACACATGTCACCTAGGTTCAAAGGAAAGGTCGACATGACAAGGTTCCAATCGAAAAAAGGGATTCGACATGGAACAAGTACCAATAAGTAGAAAAACGTCGGTGCCGGAAATTCACCAAAATTTTCTGCAAAATTTTTTCGTTTCATTTTTTTTCATTAATTTTGTATACTTGGCGGTAAATATAGGTGTTACCAATAATTTAAGATGAAATTCTTCCCAGACAAACGGGAGAAGTTGCTGCACAGCCTCGCTGAAACCGGAGCAGTTCTTAGCTCACTGAAGGCTGTAGGCGTACATCGCTCCTCTTACTACAATCGAAGAGCGCGAAAACCGGTGTTCGACCATGCAGTGGAGGTCGCTATATCAGTACACAAAACCAAAAGTGCGCAATTAGAACTCGGCCCAAGTCTGTACTGCCCGGTGGCCGAACTGGAGCGCTGTCTTGAGCACCTCATTGCCGAAGATCGGCGTTTACGATGACTGCTATGTGACGTATCAAATTCACGTTATGTACTGTAATGCTAGAACGAGAGCTACTAAAAAAAAGATACCGTTTGGAATAACACGTAGTTCTATTCTGGCCGCACTCGAAAAAACGGATTGGCGATGCGCAGTAACAAATACCAAATTTGAATTTAACAATCGGGCCAACAACCCATGGCAACCCAGTTTAGATCGCATCAATTCTTCTGGTGGCTATGTGCATTCAAATATACAGCTCGTTTGCTTGGCGTATAACGTGGCAAAAAATTTCTGGGGTCACGACACGGTTATAGAGTTAGCCGAGGCATTAGTGGAAGAACAGAATGGTTGAATCAGTTGCAGACCGCGATAAATATTTTTTTGCTACGATCTACGAGCAGGAAGATATGAAACCGCTCTCGCCTCAGAAAGAAAAATTTTTATTATATTTTTTCCGAGGCATGTCACTCGGCACTGCTTGCAATGCAGTCGGCCTCACACCAACCCATGCTCAAAAGTTTGTACAGACTGAACAAGCGATTGCATTGCTAAACGCCCTACGCGCTCGTGAGGCAATTGACCTCACCATCACTCGTGAAAAGCTAACGTCAATGCTCCTCGATGCACACTCACACTCGGCAACCGCCACAGAAGAAGTGGCTGTCATCCGAGAGCTAGGCAAAATGCACGACTTGTATGCCGACAATAAAAAGCAGGTTGAAATTAACGTCAACAAAACAATCACCAACGTCACCCAGATTGAACGCGCCAGTGACGAAGAACTGATTAAATTAGCGGGCTCGACAATCGACCTAGATCCATCGGCCTATGCGCTGGAGTACGACCAAGCTAATGAGTCGGCACAATGATTATCAAAGAGTTACCTTGTAACGATTGCGCAATGGTCTTGCCCTCAACGCTGCTTCTGCAAGGGCTATGTGCCGATTGCCGAGCGTCGATGAATCTTAAAAACGCAAAGGCAGCGCTACCCGGCCTCATTGCAGATGGCGACTTGATGCCTGACAACCAGCAACCGCTTACTGACACCCAAAAGCGCAGAACACTTGGTAAGAAAATTAAACAGCAGGAAAAACTGCTAGAGAAAAACTTTGAACCCAAAGGCCAAGCTAAGGCTGAGCTTGCCAAGCGTGAGTTAGCACGGCGGAGGCTCTTACCTTTTGTTAGTAAGTTCACGCCTGATTACCAGCCGGGGTGGGTACACATTGACATCTGCAAACGGCTTGAACAATTTACCAAGGCGGTAGCGAACAGAGAGTCTCCCCGCTTGATGCTGGTGATGCCGCCGCGACACGGTAAGAGTCAGATCACCAGTAAGCGCTACCCTGCTTGGGTGCTCGGGCAGTATCCGAATTGGGAGTTTATGAGTTGTAGCTACTCAGGCGCACTTTCCATGAGCTTTAGTCGTGAAGTGCGTTCGATCATGCGCGACCCAATGTACCAACAGCTTTTTACCACACGGCTTGATCCTGATTCGCAGTCGGTTGAGCAGTGGCTTACAACCGGAGGCGGTGGGCTCGTCGCGGCGGGTGTCGGCGGTGCGATCACGGGTAAAGGCGCACACATTCTGGTGATCGACGATCCCGTGAAAAACCGTGAAGACGCAGACAGTGAGGCCGCACGGAACAACACTTGGGACTGGTATACGTCAACGGCGTATACCCGTTTATCACCCGGCGGCGGAGTGCTCGTGATCCAAACGCGCTGGCACGATGATGACTTGTCGGGCCGCTTGGTACAGGCGATGGACGAAGGCGGCGACCCGTTTGAGATTGTGAATTACTCGGCAGTTGCCGAAGAAGACGAGGCGTTCCGCAAAAAAGGCGAAGCGCTGCACCCCGAGCGCTACGACGCCGATGCCTTAGCGCGTATACGCCGGGCAGTTGGCGAACGAGATTGGAACGCGCTCTACCAAGGCAAACCAATTGGTGACGAGGGCGCGTACTTCCAAAAAGATTGGTTCAAGATGTATGAACTGGGTGAGCTTCCAGATGCCGATGAGCTGGTCTACTACACCGCTTGGGACTTGGCAATCGGCACTAAAGAAGAGAACGATTTCACGGTAGGCATAACGGTTGCGTTAGACCGGCATGACCGATTGTGGGTCGTCGATATGCAACGAGGCAAATGGGATGGTATGCAGATCGTTGAAAAAATCATAGACACTTGGGAACAGTTTAGATCTCAGATTACAGGGGTCGAACGCGGTCAGATAGAACTGAGCTTAGGGCCGTTTCTCCAAAAGCGTATAGGTGAGCGAAATGCGTGGGGGCTATATATAGAACCCATGAAAACCGGAAGGCGGGATAAGCAAGCGCGAGCACGAAGTATTCAAGGCATGTTACAAGCTGGGCATGTCTTCGTACCGAGTCCAAGTGAGTGTTCGTGGTCCCTGACATTACAAAATGAGCTGCTTAGATTTCCTGCTGGCGTACACGACGATATTGTCGATGCGCTTGCTTGGGTCGGGCTGTTAATTCAGGACATGTCACCCTCGGTTCCACGCAAACCTAAAAAAGCACCGAGTTGGAAAGACAAACTAGATAAGTTCATCAAGCCGTCTAAAGATGGCGGATCTTGGATGACCGCATAGGACCGAACATGCACGAGAAAAAAGACAGAGACCAAAAAGACATTGACGCGGAGGCCAAAGCTGCGGAGTTGCAGTGGCATCGCTATGAGCGAGCGCGGGATCACGGGCACAATGAATACCTTGCAATGGCAGATAAGTGCAACAACTTTTACATCGGAGAGCAGTGGGAAAAAGCTGACGAACAAGTCCTTGCTGCACAGAAACGCCCTGCCCTAACGATTAACATGATACTCAGTACAGTGAATGCTGTGTTGGGCGAACAAACCGCAAGGCGTGTTGAGTTTAAATATAAACCACGGAACGGCGGCTCCGAAGACACGGCGACTGTACTTACAAAACTATGCGCAGCGATTAAAGACGCCAACCATTACGATTGGGTAGAGAGTGAGGTATTTGCTGATGGCATCATCCAGCATGGTCGTGGGTTTTTTGATATTCGTGTCGACTTTGATGACAATATGGTCGGTGACGTTGTTATTCGCAGCGATGACCCGCGTGAAATCCTGCTTGACCCAGATGCAAAAGAGTACGACCCCGCCACTTGGCGCGAAGTCTTCGAAACAAGATGGATGTCCGTCGATGAGATCGAGCAGCTTTACGGACAAGACAAAGCAGACCGGATTAGAAATATAGGTATTAACAGTAATCGGTTCTCTACCGACTCTGTTCAGTACGACGAAGAGACAACCTTCGGTGATGCGCGGGACAACGAAGAGACTTCGACATGGGCGCGGTCGATGGACGATGAGAAGACAGTCCGGCAAGTCCGGGTTGTCGAACGTCAGCATATTCGTTACGAGCCTTGCTACCGTTTCGTTGACCCAGAAACAGGTGACTCAAAAAGAGTGCCCAACACTTGGGACATGGAGAAGATCGAGGACTTTGCGATGCGCACAGGGGTCAGCCTTGTGCAGAAGGTCGAAAAGAAGGTTCGATGGACAACAACCGCTGATCGGGTCGTTTTGCACGATGACTGGTCGCCGTATGCGACTTTTACGAAGATTCCGTACTTTGCTTACTTCCGCCGTGGCAAGCCATTCGGTCTAGTCACTAATTTGATCTCCCCGCAAGAGCAGCTCAACAAATTATCGAGCCAAGAGCTACATATTCTCAACACGACAGCGAATTCAGGCTGGATTGTGGAAGCTGGCACGTTAAATGGCATGTCTGCTGATGATTTGCGGGATCAGGGGGCCGAAACTGGGCTCGTGATCGAAACTAACCCCGGCAGAATCGGTGGTTTGACCAAAATAGAGCCAAATCGCCCACCATCGGGCATCGAAAGAGCTGCTATTAAATCGGCACAGTTTATTAAAGAGATTTCAGGCATAAACGAGGCCATGTTGGGTATGGAAGGCGCGGAAGTGTCCGGTGTTGCGCTTCAAGAGAAGACAATGCGCGGCCAAGTCCAAATTGCTGTTCCTTTTGATAATTTACAGCGAACTAGGTTCTTTATTGGGCGGAAAGTACTCGAATTGGTACAACAGTTCTACACGGAACCGCGTGTTTTTGCGATTACGACCGAAGGCATTGGTTTCGAGAGCCAACAAGACGAAGAATTAGCGATCAACATCCAGCAGGCGACTGGTGAAGTCATCAATGACATCTCGGTAGGTAAATACGAGGTCACATTATCGACTATGCCTGCCAAAGATAGCTTCGATGACAGTCAATTTGCTGAAGCCTTGTCCCTCCGTCAAGTCGGAGTCGCTGTTCCTGACGATCGCATCATCGAATACAGCCATTTGGCTAAAAAGTTTGAGTTGGCTGAAGAAATCCGCGAACTCACTGGCCGTGGCGAGATAAGCGAACAGCAAATGCAGCAAATGCAGTTCGAGATGGAGATGCAAGCTCGCATGATGGCCGCAGAAACGGCTAAGGCTGAAGCGGAGGTTATGAAACTCGAAGCTGAGGCGATGAAAATCGCAGCAGAAGCCGCCATGCAACAAGGTGGTATTGACTCGCCACAGTATGAAATGCGGCGTGAAGAGATCGAGGCTGACTTGCTCAAAGCGCGAGAAGGCTTGCAGTTACGCCGTGATCTTGCCTCATTGTCTGCTCGCAGCCGATTTGACCAAACAGCACTTAGCACCAAAGGCAAAATTATCCAAGATCGAGCGTCTCAAACCGAGAAACGGCGCACGGAATTGGTTAAAGGCGAGTTGAATCGCCAAGTAGAGCGGGAAAAAGCCGCTTATATGTCCCAACAACCTAGGAACCCCCAAATATGAGTGAACAAACTGCTGAAGCTATACCCGAACAAGACTTTGCCGCTGAAACATTCGACGATATTTCTCGTGCGGGCGCTGAACCGATAGAAGATGTGCCTGTGACTGTCGATAGAGGCGATACTCCAACCGCTGAACCAGAAACGCTTGAAGTCGCTGCTCCTGAACCAGTCGAAGAGGAACCTGTTGTAGATGTACAAGAAACTGCAAGTGAAGGCGAAAGCGAAAGCAAGATTGACGCAGAAACACCTGCGAGTGAAAGCGAGACCGAGGCAGAAGCGCCTCAAAAACCTATTCAAATTCCTAAAAGCAGACTCGACAAAGAAATAGCTCGTAAAAAAGCGTTGCAGAATCAGGTAGAAGACTTACAGCGTCAGCTTGATGCAAACAAACATACACCAGGGCAGCAGACGGAGTTTGTGTTTGAAGCCGGTGACGACCCTAAAAAGATGTTCGACAAAGTACTTGAAGGAGATTTAGACACAGCGAACACATTGTTTAGCGACATGGTGACAAAGGCTGTTCAGGCGGGCATACAAACCGCCACAGCCAATATTGATTCTCGGGTTGCCGATCAGGTGCAATCCGTAAATCGCGCTCAAACGGAAGCAGAAGTGGCCGAAGAGCTAGAGAATACTTACGAAATTTTCCGTGTAGATAGCGAAGATTACGACGATGCTTTGGTCGGAGAGACCTTAGCCATCCGAGACAGCTTCGTTGCTCGCGGCTATGAACCTGCTGACGCTATGCGTCAAGCGGCTGACTACGTAATCAAGGTAAATAAACCAGAACTGTTGCAAGAGCAAACTACCCAGACGGCTCCTGCGCAACAAACGAGAAACCCTCAAGCGGTCGAGAAAAACGTAGCAGCCGCTAATCAGCAACCACCCTCCTTGCCTACATCCACGCAAGGTAGTAAAGCCCCGCCAGAGGTAGATATTTCAAATCTATCAGATGAGGAGTTTGCGGCATTACCGCAGGCTACGCTGGCTCGTTTAAGAGGAGACATACTATAAAAGGTGGTTTCAGTTTGCGGAGAGGGGGTCTCCGCGACGGAGGTTGGGGCTTCGGCCCCTTCCTCCACCTATTTAAAAAGGAGAAAGAACGATGCACGTAGGAAAAAACAAAAAATGTACTTTGAACGCGAGCGGCACAAAGCGTAAACCAAAGCCAAAACCGACAAAATCGAAGGGGTATTAAATACTTGCTTATATAATAGGCGTTGCCTATAATTGAGAGATCGTGAGAACTACGAAAACGCTATGTTGACCGACTGACATATAGCCGGGCCTTGGTTTCAGCGCCGAATAGCTGACGGTAGGTAGATCGCTCCGAATGCGATCACGCAGACTAAAATTAATTTGATGGAGGCCACTCATGGCACTTACTAATTTTGCTGCGCTAACCTCTGAGCAGAAAACCGCATGGAGCTTAGACTTCTGGCGGATGGCCCGTAACAACAGCTTTATTAACCAATTTGCTGGCACGGGCGCGAACTCAATGGTTCAGCGCGTAACAGAACTTAAAAAATCCGAAAAAGGCGCTCGCGCCGTAATCACTTTGATCGCAGACCTTACTGGTGACGGTATCGTCGGAGACTACACTCTTGAGGGTGCTGAAGAAGCGATCAACAGCTACGATAAAGTAATCCGAATTGACCAACTCAGAAATGCAAACCGCATTGCTGGCCGGTTAGCGGATCAAAAATCAATCGTAAACTTCCGCGAAACATCTCGTGATGTTTTGGCTTACTGGATGGCTGATCGTATGGATCAGGTAGCTTTCCTCACTTTGGCGGGTATTGCGTACACTCAGAAGAACAATGGCGGCGCTCGCGCTGTATTGTCTACTGGCGCAAACTTGGGCGATTTGGAATTTGCTGCTGACGTAGTAGCACCTTCTGCTGACCGTCATTTCAAAAACACTGCATCTGGGTGGGACGCTGGCGATACAACGGCTGACGGACACTTAAAGATCACTTACGAATCTTTGGTTCGAGCGAAAGCTTTGGCTAAAGACCGTTACGTGCGCGGTATTAAAACCGGTGCTGGCGAAGAAGTGTTCCATGTGTTTGTAACGCCT
>JBMZTF010000071.1:0-7953 GCA_049623565.1 Litorivicinaceae bacterium | reverse complement strand
GCGCGTTAGGTCTGGTGGGAGACACTCTGTGGAAAATATTTAACGATAGGCAGGAACATATAGACAAAGAGATGACGCGGTTGAAGTCGACCTGGGTTCGACCAACAGATCCATGCATAGCAAAACTGAACCAGGTGCTAACAGCACCGTTATCCAAAGAATCAACAGCCCACGATCTTCTGAAGCGTCCTGAAATTCACTATCAGGATTTGGTAGAACTTGCTGACATTGAAGGCCACGGAGATTCATCGATCGCGTCACAAGTTGAAATTCTAGTGAAATATGCTGGTTACATTAATCGTCAGGCAGATGAAATCAAAAAACTTAACAAAAATGAGCAAGCTCGGTTACCGACCGATATTGATTATTCAAAAATCGTTGGTCTGTCGAATGAAGTGAGGCAAAAGTTACTGGATCATCGTCCGGAGACGATAGCGCAAGCATCGAGGATATCAGGCGTTACACCGGCTGCTCTCAGTTTGCTATTAGTACACTTAAAAAAACTTGAGTTAGCGCATTTGGCGAGCTAATGGACTTAGCTGACAGCCTAAATGGGATCGGATTGTCTTGCTCAGATAATCAACTAGCAAACTTACAGACGATTCTTGAGCAGCATCTGAAATGGAATCGAGTGTTTAATATCAGTGCCCACCGAGACGAAGAAAGTGTTTTGATCTACCAAATACTTGATTCTCTGACTCCCTATCAGTTCATTCGCGAGGGATTGTTGCTTGATATTGGGACCGGGCCCGGCTTTCCTGGGTTACCGCTTGCTATATTTTTTCCAGATACCCACTTTACACTCGTAGATTCTAACGATAAGAAGCTTGGTTTTGCTAAATATATCAAATCGTTATGTGATTTAAAAAACCTCACTACAGTGAATAAACGGGTCCAAGATCTATCAACAAAAAAGCAGTTTGATCAAATTATCAGCAGAGCTTTCATCAATCTCAGTGGTATGATCACTTGCTCACTGCCAATGTTGAAGGCCGATGGTGAAATCTTGGCAATGAAAGGCGCTAAAGCAGAAAGCGAAATAGTTGATGCAGAGTCGATACATAGTAACTGTATGATTCGATTACATAACCTGCCTCATATTGTTGATGAACAGCGAATGCTGGCAGTAGTCAAGCAGAGATAAAAATGACCCGAATTATTGCGATAACAAACCAGAAAGGTGGTGTTGGTAAAACAACGACATGCGTCAATTTGGGTGCGACCCTCAACGAAATGGGGTACCAAGTCTTAGTCATTGACTTCGATCCACAAGGTAACGCAACATCAGGCTCAGGAGTTTCGAAAGACGAAATAGAGTTCGACGTTCGCGGACTATTGCTTGGCGAATCTACGTTTCAAGACACTTGTATCCTGAAAACAGAAGCCGGGTATGACTTACTGCCCTCAGATATTCAACTGACCGAGGCTGAGGTCGGGCTCGTTGGTCAGTCGAATGCACAGTTTCGCTTGAGAGATGTGCTTGCTGAACAAGCAAAAAATTATGATTTCGTTCTGATTGATTGTCCGCCAGCTCTTAGCATGCTGACGATCAATGCATTGATAGCAGCTAATAGCGTAATCATCCCCGTTCAGTGCGAATTTTTTGCCTTGGAGGGTATCGCAGCGTTAATTGAAACCATTAACCAAGTGCGAGGGACTCATAACACCGACTTAGTTATCGATGGCGTTCTTCGCACGATGTACGATCCCAGAACAGGACTAACACGTCAGGTGTCGCATCAGCTTGAGCAGTTTTTCGGAGAGCGCGTATTTAAGACCGTGATTCCAAGAAATGTCAGGCTGGCAGAAGCGCCGAGTCATGGATTGCCAGTATTGCGATACGACCGTCTATCCAAAGGTGCTTTGTCATACTTGGCTCTAGCGTCTGAACTACGTAAGCGATTGGGATTGAAACACGCAGCATGACTCAAAAAAAACGCGGACTCGGATTCAACCCACTTTTAAGCGTCGATCAGTCGACAGTTGATGCTGTTTTAAACAAAGACTCATCAATACAAAACGTGGAACGATCAAAGAATGTTGGGGGCATCATTAACATTGGTGTTGAGAAAATCGTTCCGAATCCATTTCAGCCTCGGATACGCTTCAATGAAATCGAGCTAGATGAGTTAGCGGATTCGATTCGCCAGCATGGGGTCATGCAACCAATCGTTGTACGCCAAAACTCTGGTGGCTATGAGCTAATTGCAGGCGAGCGCCGGTGGCGAGCGAGTCAGCGTGCTGGCTTGACTGATCTCCCCGCGATCGTGCGTGATCTTGATGATCAGCAAGTCGCAGCCTTGGCACTCATAGAAAACATCCAAAGAGAGCAACTGACGGCGATAGAGCAAGCCCGAGCCTTGGCACGGATGCGGGACCAGTTCTCAATGGACCAGACAGCGTTGGCAGCAATGATCTCGTCAAGTCGGTCGAACGTAGCCAACTTGCTCCGCTTACTGAATTTGGTGAAAGATGTTCAAACAATGCTGGAAGAAGGTCGCCTGGAAATGGGGCATGCCAGGGCGTTGTTACCTCTCCCTGAAAACATGCAACAAAAAGCGGCCGAGGATGTGTTGAGATCGCGGCTCTCAGTCAGGCAAACAGAGACCCTGGTCAAGCGGTTGCTTTCAGGTGATACGGCATCACCGAAAACTGGTGCCGACGACCCGGACGTCGGTCGGTTGGAAATGAAACTTTCGGATAGCCTGGGTGCGAAGGTCAAACTCAAACCCAGAACAGGTGGGAGAGGACTCATTGTGATTGAGTACGGGTCTCTCGATATTCTAGATGGCATCGTCACCCGCTTGAGAGCGAAAAGCTAGTTACAGAAGATCTTTTCTGTGGTTTTGATGATTCTCATTGATCCTGCAGCTTGGACTGCATATACTGCCGCGTCGGAAATTAACGGTAAGTAGCTTGAGACATCATCCCGCGGTCATTGTTTTTTTTATTCAAGCCGCTACCACGGTTGCTGCCTCGATAGTTGGCTATGTAGTTTCGAGTCCATTGCACGCGTTCAGTGTGATGGTAGGGGGAAGCGTTGCGATCATCCCACAAAGCCTTTTCGGATTTTGGGTGTTCAGACAGCGCGGAGCGCGAAAAGCGCGAGCGATGGCCAAGAGCCTGTTTGTGGGCGAAGGGCTTAAATTAAGTATTGTAGCCGTGCTGTTTGCAGTGGTTTGGGCAAATTCAGACTATCTAAAAACAGAAGCGGTTATTGCCGGATTCGTAATTACGGTCTTGGTTGGACAATTGAGTCCCCCTTTAATTCTGGTGGGACACGAACAGATTTATCGGAAACAGTAATGGCGCTTCAAAACCCAACACCTTCAGAGTATATCCAGCACCACCTGACAAATCTCACATATGGTTTTCATCCTGAAAACGGCTGGTCCTTTGCTCATGGAGCAAAAGAAGCGGCCGAAATGGGCTTTATGGCGATACATGTAGACACAATGGCGTGGTCGGTCGGTCTTGGGATTCTTTTTTGCTGGCTATTTCGTGCTGGTGCAAAAGCAGCCCACGCTGGGGTGCCGACAGGGGTATTAAACTTCGTTGAGTTGATGGTTGAGTTCGTTGATAAATCAGTGAAAGAAACTTTTCATGGGAAAAGCAATCTCATCGCGCCGCTAGCATTGACCATCTGTTGCTGGATTTTCCTGATGAACTTGATGGATTTGGTTCCAGTGGATTTGGTTCCCTATCTTTTTATGGTGTCTGGTGTTGATTATATGAAAATCGTGCCGACCACAGATGTCAACGCGACGCTCGGTATGTCGATAGGTGTGTTTTTACTTATCGTCATTTATTCGATAAAAATAAAAGGAGTGAGCGGGTTCGTTGGTGAACTGACGCTTCAACCTTTCGGGAAGTGGATGATCCCGTTTAACTTTTTGCTTGAAGGCGTTGGTCTGATTGCAAAACCAATCTCTTTGGCTCTTCGGCTGTTCGGTAACCTTTACGCCGGTGAGCTGATCTTCATCTTGATTGCATTGTTGCCATTTTACTTGCAGTGGTTCTTGTCCGTTCCCTGGGCAATTTTCCACATCCTCGTGATTGTGCTTCAGGCATTCATTTTCATGATGCTCACGATTGTCTATCTCTCGATGGCTCACGAGCATCACTAAACTAACGATTTAATTTTCACATCCGTGTATTGGAGTAAATATGGAAACTGTAGTTGGAATGACCGCGATAGCAGTAGCGCTACTAATCGGTATGGGTGCACTCGGAACCGCGATTGGGTTTGGTATCTTGGGAGGCAAGTTCTTGGAAGGCGCTGCGCGTCAGCCAGAAATGGTCCCAATGTTGCAGGTGAAGATGTTTATTGTTGCAGGCCTTCTTGACGCTGTAACGATGATCGGTGTTGGTATCGCGCTGTTCTTCACGTTTGCGAACCCGTTCGTCGCACAGGTTTAAGACGCCCTCATCCTTTGGATGAATTAACCGACCGCGAGGTATAACAGTGAATTTAAACCTGACCCTTATAGGGCAGCTGATTGCATTCACGATCTTTGTCATCTTCTGTATGAAGTATGTGTGGCCGCCAATTTCCGGCGCCCTGGCCGAACGCCAGAAGAGGATCGCTGAAGGTCTTGATGCTGCTGACAAAGCGGCTCGTGATCTTGAAAGCGCTAAGTCTCAGATCGAAGACGAACTGAAACAAGCGCGAAGTCAGGTTACGGAGCTGTTAGAGCAGGCAAATAAAAGATCGTCCCAGATTGTAGAAGAAGCGCAAGACAAAGCTAGAGCAGAGGCTGAAAAGATTTTGATGACGGCTCAAGCACAAATCGCTCAGGATGCTGCTCAGGCACGCGAGTCATTGCGCGCTGACGTCGCTAAACTGGCTATTGTTGGTGCGGAGCGTGTGCTAGGAGCGACGGTAGATCAGGCAGCGCACAAAAAGTTGTTAGCCGAGTTGGCTGAAGAGCTTTAAGGAGGCGACCGATGGCAGAACTCACCACGATTGCTCGACCTTATGCAAAAGCGATATTTTCGCATGCCGCAGCCGCGAAGGCTGAAGGGAAATGGAGCTCGTTTTTGCAAAAAGCTGCCTCTGTTACTGCTGACGAAGCGATGGTGCAAGTTTTAAAGAATCCGGCCGTTAAAGGCGACACAAAATGTGAGATTCTAGCGGACTTAACTAACGATGTAGCAGTAGACGGCGCGGATGCATTGCTAGAGGCACTTGCATATTACGGGCGTCTGCTGGCACTGCCTGCGATTTCAACCGAATTCGAGACTCTTGTAGCCGAAGGCCAGGAAGCCTTGGAGGTGACAATTACCAGCGCATTCCCACTAAAGGCCAACGAGATTCAGATGTTGGAATCTAAGTTGAAAGCGCGTCACGCGGGCAAATCTATTCGTATTGAGACCGCCGTTGATCAATCGTTGATTGGCGGTTTCGAAATTCGATCAAGCGACACAGTAATTGATGCGACGGTCCGTGGGCGGCTCTCAAGAATTGCCGAATCCCTGACCGCTTAAGCAAAGAGAATTTGAAAGGAAAGTTTCATGGATCAATTGAATCCTTCTGAGATCAGCGAACTGATCAAACAGCGAATTGCGAAGGCAGACATCGCTGTATCAGCAAAGAATGAAGGAACGATCGTATCCGTCTCAGACGGTATCGTTCGTATCTACGGCCTTGCCGACGTCATGTACGGCGAGATGATTGAATTTGAAGGTGGTGTCTACGGAATGGCACTGAACCTTGAGCGCGACTCTGTCGGCGCTGTTGTGCTTGGTGATTATCAGAAACTCGCTGAAGGACAGACAGCCCGGTGTACGGGTCGTATTTTGGAAGTCCCTGTAGGGAACGGCCTTCTGGGCCGTGTTGTTGACGCATTAGGAAACCCAATCGACGGTAAAGGCGACATTGAATCTGATGGCACCGATGCGATCGAAAAAGTTGCGCCAGGCGTTATTGCGCGCCAATCGGTTGACCAACCAGTTCAAACAGGTCTGAAAGCAATTGACGCGATGGTTCCGATTGGCCGAGGCCAGCGTGAGCTCATTATTGGGGACCGCCAGACTGGTAAAACTGCTGTTGCGATTGATGCGATCATCAACCAGAAAGGCACCGGCGTAAAATGTATTTATGTCGCGATTGGTCAGAAGCAGTCGTCGATCGCGTCGGTTGTACGTAAGCTCGAAGAACATGGGGCGATGGATCACACGATTATCGTTGCCGCCGGTGCAGCTGACCCAGCGGCGATGCAGTTTTTGGCCGCGTTCTCGGGTTGTACGATGGGCGAATATTTCCGTGATCGTGGGGAGGATGCTCTGATCGTCTACGATGACTTGTCAAAGCAAGCCGTCGCCTACCGCCAGATTTCGCTGCTGCTGCGTCGTCCCCCAGGGCGAGAGGCTTATCCAGGGGACGTATTCTACTTGCACTCACGCTTATTAGAGCGCGCGGCGCGGGTAAACGCGGACTACGTCGAGCAGTTAACCGACGGCAAAGTCAAGGGCCAGACTGGCTCGTTGACTGCGCTCCCAATCATTGAGACGCAAGCTGGTGACGTTTCTGCGTTCGTACCGACGAATGTTATTTCGATCACCGATGGTCAGATTTTCCTCGAAACTAACCTCTTCAACTCAGGTATCCGTCCTGCGATGAACGCTGGTATCTCGGTATCCCGAGTGGGCGGGGCGGCCCAGACCAAGATCGTCAAGAAGCTGGGCGGCGGTATTCGTCTTGCACTTGCTCAGTATCGCGAATTGGCGGCATTTGCTCAATTCGCGTCGGATCTCGATGACGCAACACGTAAGCAGCTTGAACATGGACAGCGAGTTACTGAACTAATGAAGCAAAAGCAGTACAGCCCGCAGTCTGTCGCTGAAATGGGTATCGTGTTGTTTGTTGCGAACGAGGGCTTCTTGGATGACGTTGACGTGACTAAAGTTGTTGCGTTTGAGGCGGCTCTTCTCGACTACTTTAACTCAGAGCACGCGGCATTGCGTGACGAGATTAACCAGTCAGGTGATTACAACGACGATATTGCGGCGAAGCTCAAGGCTTGTGTCGAATCTTTTAAGTCATCACGGACCTATTAAGGCCAGGTAGGACAGGGACACAACATGGCAGTCGGAAAGGAAATTCGCACCCAGATTGGTAGCATCAAAAATACTCAGAAGATTACGAGTGCGATGCAACTGGTTGCGGCCTCAAAGATGCGTAAAGCCCAGGAGCGTATGGGAGCAAACCGCCCTTACGCGGATCGTATTCTTGAGGTTATTGGTCACTTGGCTTATGCGAATCCGGAATACAATCATCTTTACCTGGATGAACGTGAGATGAAGCGCGTCGGTTATATCGTTGTATCGACTGACCGGGGGCTGTGTGGCGGATTAAACGCGAACCTATTTAAGAAGGTGGTCGCGGAACTCGGCACCCACCATGGGAATGGCGTTGAAGTTGATTTAGCAGTAATCGGATCAAAGGCAATTGGTTTCTTCCGTAGTTTTGGTGGAAACGTCGTCGCAGCAGCAGGACAAGTCGGTGACCAACCAAGCGTTTCTGACCTGATCGGTAGCGTCAAGGTGATGATGGATGCTTATGAAGAGGGCAAGATCGATCGCTTGTACGTAGTATACAACCACTTTGTAAACACAATGACACAGAAACCAACAGTGCAGCAATTGTTTCCGCTTCCGAAGGATCAGACGGAAGACCTGTCTATAAACATGGGCACGCATTGGGACTACATTTACGAGCCCGATGCGCGAGAAGTCTTGGATGCCTTGCTTGTCCGTTACGTCGAGGCACTGGTGTACCAGTCGGTAGTTGAAAATCTAGCATGCGAGCAAGCCGCCCGAATGGTGGCCATGAAAGCTGCTACGGATAACGCGGGTCAGCTGATCGATGACCTCGAGCTTGTATACAACAAGGCGCGACAGGCAGCGATTACGCAAGAAATTTCAGAAATTGTTGGCGGTGCTGCGGCACTG
>JBMZTF010000070.1:0-8064 GCA_049623565.1 Litorivicinaceae bacterium | reverse complement strand
TTGCGTTAGTTCGGTCAGCTTTCGTTGCGCAGTTATGCCCTGGTCCACCTTGAGATCAATCCCATTGATCGAGGCCGTTGCTGGGTTTGCCAGGAACCAGATCGCTTCAGCAATCTCATCGGGGGTGGTCTGCCGTTTGCGTAGATTATCATTATTGAGTTTTCGGCTTTTGAATACCTCCTTGAAGGTTGGAGTGAGCCGTGTCTCGACTGAAGATGGACTGACCGTATTGAATCGGATGGGTTGTTGGGTCGCTGCTCGACTCATGGACCAGTAAATCAACAATTCTTTTGACAGCTCGTACGCGCGCGCCGGTGTAAGGGTGTCAATATCTAGCGTACTTGTGAGGTCACCCCACGATGTGTCCAAAATTTGGCGTAGCTGCGCAACATTATCTTCCCATTTGGCCCCGGCCCGGGAAGCGACCGTAGTGACAGATCCGGTGGGTTTAATTTTTGTGACGACAGCATCAGTGAAAGATTTCGTGCCGAACCAATTAATTTTGAGGACCGCAGTGTTTGTTTGGGTTATCGGTGCTACCCCGGCGCAATTGATTAGAGCATCAATCTGACCCGGGAGAGACCGGACGCATGCTGATATCGATTCAGGATCTGACAGATCGAGGAACACATAGTTTTTGTCATCGGATGGCTCTCTGTCACAGACGATGGCCGATATCCCGTGGGACTTTAGGAGTTCTTTTGTCGACAGTCCGATACCGTTTGTTGCCCCAGTTATGACTACAACCAATGGGCGTGATTCCTTCATTAGTGTTCACCTGACAGATTATTTCTCAATGTCTCCAACATCGACTTTAGGTCAGAAACTTGCTCGGGGCTGAGTTCAGCTAGGGGGCGATCGTTAACAGCTTTGGCGATTGGGATAAGTTTTGACCTGAGCCCCCGTCCCTTGTCGGTCAACCTCACTGTCATTTTACGTCGATCGTTTGAGTCTCTCCTTCGGGTGAGTAGCCCCTGCTTTTCCATACCGGCGAGCGCTGTGAAAGTTGTTGACTCTTTCATTCCGACGGCATTGGCTAGCTCACGTTGCGTGATCTCATCCTTCTCCCAGAGCACCCGCAAGAAATGGTACTGGCCGATCAAGATACCGTGATCTGCGATCGCGTCTTGCAAGTTTCGCGTGTAGATTCTTGTAATTTCGCGGGCCAGATATGCAATCGAGTGGTCCGTCGGAAACGTCGACTGGCGTGTTATATCTGTCGAATCATGGGCAGTGTCTGACATGTTCTCGGCTACCATCCTAGTAAGTTCAATGAGGATCGATGAATAAGGGATATTGCGATGAGTCCCAACGTGATCATCACCGCTCTCTCAAATAGCGCCTCCGAGACTTTGAATCGCATCCTTTCTCCCAACCAGATCCCGATCAGCATAGGGAAACAGATTGCAAACGAACCGAGAAGCTGTGTCCAGCTGAACGATCCGAGTAACGCCAAACCCCCGTACATGGGTAGAAACCCACCAAGATACAGTAGTGCGATAGCTTTCACGAAGTCATCTTTCTTAAGGTTCTCTAGAGAGGATAAGTAGAGCACGAGCAGTGGCCCGACGAACGATGTAGTGCCTCCAACTACCCCCGCGGCTAACCCACCGACGGGGCCACTGATCACCTCTTTCTCTGATGGTATTTTGAGTTTCCATTTGGTGGTCCGTAGTGCGATGTTGATCAAAACGATCAGTCCGAGACAGATTTTGAGTACGTTTGAATCAGCACTCACCAATACCTGTACACCCAGGCTGACACCAACAATCTGTCCGAGTCCTAGCGGCCAAAATCTTTTGCAGTACTCTAGGCTCTTCTTTGAAAATTTGGCTTGGTAGATGTTAGACGCAAGAACTGGGACCGCCATCATTGGTATGACGCTGAGGAGAGGCATAAATAGGGCGAGCAGTGGGGTCGCGAAGAGTGGCATACCGAACCCAAGAAATCCCTTGATTAGGCCTCCGAGAAACACGATAAGGGTGATCAAAAGCAGGGCCTCGAAAGATAGCGACACTAGTGCGTCCATTGGTCTCCGTCCCACCTCATTTTGATTTGCCTATTATTGGTCGACCTCGTTGACGATTAGATACCTAAGTAGTAGCGTTCTGCAAGTGGCCTATTTTAATAATAAAAACGCATTCAACTTACGGGGCATTCATGCTGAAACTAACATTCGCTTGCCACGACTATGATCACGTGAGAGACATCTTTGAGCCGGAGGTCGTTACCGAGGGTGTTGAATTAACCCAACTGAAGCTCCCCGTTGAAGAGATTTTTTTTAGGTTCATAAAGTTTGGTGAGTTCGAGATCTCCGAACATTCGTTTGCCAAATATGTCAGCCTGAGATCAAAAGGGCAGGCCCGTGGGGTCGCGATCCCAGTCTTCCCGTCGCGAGTGTTCCGCCACTCAGCTATTTATGTTCGGGCCGAATCAGACGTAAGGACCCCAAAGGATCTAGAGGGCCGCCGGGTCGGTATCCCTGAGTGGGGCCAGACCGCTGGTGTGTATGTTAGGGGTGCCCTTGTGGATCAGTTCGATGTCGACTTGGGTTCTATCACATGGGTGCAGTCGGGTGTCCATCAGCCGGGCAGGGCTGAGAAAGTTAAGTTTAACCTACCCAGTTGGGTGAATCTTCAGCCAGATACGCAACACAATCTAAACGAACTGCTCCTCTCTGGTGCTGTTGATGCAGTCATTACCGCTCACCCGATACAGTCATTCAAAGACGGCGATCCTCGTATCGTAAGGATGTTCGAGGACCCGAGAGGGATTGAGCGTGAGTATTTTGAGAAGACAGGGTGTTTCCCGATCATGCACACAATTGTGATTCGTGACGATATTCTCGGACAGACCCCGTGGGTCGCGCAGACGATCTACAAAGGCCTGGATCAGGCGAGAGAGCGTTGCGTTAGGCGGCTCTGTGATGCGACAGCCTCCGCTGTCCCGATGCCGTGGGTCTTTTCAGCTATGAATGATTCGCGGGCCATGTATGGCGGCCATGATCTCTGGACCTACGGGGTCGAGGAGAACAGAACGACGCTGGAGACATTTGCCAGGTACTGCTATGACCAAGGGGTGGCCGACTGTTTGATGTCGCCGGAGGATCTATTTTTTGAAAACACATCGGAGTCTTTCAAGGTTTAGTCGATGAGTATAGGTGGCTTTTTTAGTTCTGGGTTTGCCCGCCAACCGAAGGGTCTGATCGGCTATGTGTTGACGGCCTATGCGGCTGTGTTTGTGCTGTGGTCTGCCTATGCGGCGGTATTCTCAAGACTCGATGCGCTGGTACTAGTGACGCTCTTCTTGTCGTTTATGTTGGTCCTTGTGTTCTCTACCATCGCGGCCGTATCTGAGCGGCCAGAGGATAACTCCGATCGTGTACCTTTCTATGACTGGGTTTTTGTGCTGTGCGCTATCTGTTGCGGCATATACTTTGCACTTAACGCCGACGCAATCGCCACCCGGATCACGTTACTGGATCCTTTATCGGCTACAGATATCACGTTTGCCAGTCTGCTGATTCTTCTGTGTCTTGAGGTGTGTCGTCGAACGGTTGGGTTGCTTCTGACGGTTATCGTTATCTCGTTCATGATCTATAACCTTTACGGTCACGTGTTACCGGCCCCGTTTGGGCATGGGTACATCGGCTTCGAACATTTTCTAGATATCATGATCTTCACGACGGATGGCTTGTTTGGAACACCACTCAGGGTAGCGGCTACGTATGTTTTATTATTCGTCTTGTTCGGTACATTTCTGGCGAACGCGGGTGGAGGTGAGTTTTTTAATAACCTCGCGGCCTCGGTTGCGGGTGCACGGGTCGGGGGACCGGCTAAGATTGCGGTCGTGTCTTCGGGCCTTTATGGGACTATTTCTGGTAGCCCAACCTCAGATGTAGTGACCACCGGCTCAATCACGATCCCAATGATGAAAAAAATAGGCTATCCGGCGACGGTTGCGGGCGCCGTTGAGGTGGCGGCCTCCACAGGTGGGAGTATCTTGCCACCCGTGATGGGCTCCGCTGCGTTCATCATGGCCGAATACACAGGTATCCCATATCTAGATATCGTTGTTGCCTCAACAATCCCTGCTCTTTTGTACTACTTTTCTGTCTACTCACAGGTCCACTATACCTCGGTCCGGTTGGGTCTAAAGGGATTGGACAAAAGTGCGGTACCACCGCTGTCCGAGACTATGAAAAATGGTGGATTATTCTTGGTGCCGTTGGCTGCGATTGTCTGGGCTCTGTTCGAGGGGTATAGCCCCACGTTCGTCGCCTTGTTCGGTGCGGTCGCCGTGATTGCGATCTCATTCTTCAGGAAACAAACCCGTCTATCTGTTACCCGGATTGTTGAGACTTTGGCAGAAACGGGTCGACGCTTGGCACCCGTGGTCGGCGCATGTACCGCTGCAGGTTTTGTGATTGGTGGGATCACGATGACAGGATTGGCTGCAAAATTATCGGCACTCGTATTCCTGATGACGGGTGATGTTGTTTGGCTTACTCTCATCGTGGCGGCAATCATGACGATCATTCTCGGGATGGGAATGCCCACGGTGAGTTCGTACATCCTGGCGGCTGTACTAATCGGACCTCTCCTCATAAAGCTGGGTATACCAGAGATGGCGGCGCACTTATTCTTGCTGTACTTCGCTGTATTGTCTGCGATTACGCCACCTGTCGCCGTCGCGGCGTTTGCCGCCGCCTCTATCGCCGACGACAATCCGATGAAGATCTCATTCAAGGGCGTGCAATTTGCGGTAGGCGCGTTTCTGTTACCGTTTTTCTTTGTTCTCGACCCGGCACTCCTGGGTGAGGGGTCAGCTATCGAGGTCATTTGGGCGACCGTCAGGGCGGTGCTCGCGTTTTCTTTAATTTCCGTTGCGTCCGCCGGATGCTTCTTGAGCGCTCTGAGCCCAGCTCAGCGATTGCTCACGTTTACTATCATTATCCCGCTACTGGCGCCGACCCTGATGTACCAAGGTTTCGGAGTTATCGCTGGTATCGGTATTTTGTCTTGGTTCTGGTTTAGTGGCAGAACTAGAGTATTGGAGGGGTAGACACCCCTGAAGATAATAAGAAGGAGCGTTTATGCCTACAATGAAAAATACAATGAAAGCGGCCATTCTTGGAGCCTGTCTAGGGCTCGCGTCGATGGGTGCGGTTGCGAAAGACAGCTACGTGATGGCTGGGGCGAGCCCTGGCGGGCTTTGGTCATTGCTAGGTGCTGGGGTTGATAAGGCGATGCGTGCCAGTCACCCCAACGCGACAGTGACCTATCAAACGTCCGGTGGAGGCTTCGCAAACGCGGCACAGATTTCGTCTAAGAAGGTCGATTTTGGTTTGATGCACGATGCGGAGGCGAAGATTGCTGCGCAGGGGACTGCTCCGTACAAGGCGCCGATAACTAACCTCAGAGCGATGGCTGTCATGTACAACTTCGCGGCGTTTCAGCCTATGGTAACGAAGGACTTTGCGGACAAGCACGGTATCTCTTCATATGAGGATTTAAAGGCCAAGAAGGCCCCGGTCCGTCTGATTCTTAACAAGCGCGGTAATATTGCGCACAACCAGGCCGTGGAAGTGTTGGCGGCGTACGGTATCACACTGAAAGACATCGAATCCTGGGGTGGGAGTATCCAATACTCTGGATCGAAGGGCTCGGTTGAGCTGATGAAAAACCGTCAGGCCGATATGGTCATGAATAACATCTTTGTCGGCCACTCATCTATCCGTGAGGTGTTGAATTCTATGCCGATGGTCATGATGCCGGTATCACAAGCGGTGAGGGATAAGGTCAGTGGTGCAATGGGAACCGGTCAGATGGTGATACCAGGCAAGGCCTACGACATACTCTCCGGAGACCATCCAACGTTGGCACTGACGGCGATGCTGGTGATTAATGCCGATACTTCTGACGATGAGGTCTATAAAATCACGAAGGCCTTGATTACAAACGTGGGCGAGATTCAGGGCGTACACAAAGCGATGCGATCGCTGAATCCGAACATGATGGTCAAGCAAAACGCAATTCCGTTCCATCCTGGTGCGGTCAAGGCGTACAAAGAAGCCGGGCTGATGTAAACGGTCGACCTCTCGCAAAAAAGCCCGGCAAGCGTCCGGGCTTTTTTGGTCAGGCTAGTTTCGGCAGAGAGTTTTCCAGTCCGTCTCCTTAGAGTGGACACCCTCATACGACTTGATCTGAGTGTGTCTGAGAGTCGATGCGGATCCAAGTGCCCCCCCGCCGGACGCCATCGCTTTGGCCGCGTCGACCATCAGCTTTCGAAACTCAACTACAGCCATATCAGAAGCCGCTAGCCTGTCGGTAGTTCTATCGACTATGGCGCCCATCGATACCCACATCACGATGTCCTGATTCGGGATTCCCGGAACCCCTGTAAAGTTTCCCTGCTTCATCAGGGCACGGTCTTGGAGGAATTTGTTCTCTGGTTGTCTTTTTGATACCCAGTTTTCGTCAAGATCTTTACCAGGCACGGAGTGGTTAAAGCGCCTCCATTCGACCGTATCCGGGCAGCTCTCGCCGCCCCACGCAATAAAGTTGAACATTGAGTTCTCGTCATCAATCGGGACAACCACAGTCGTGACGTTGTAGCTTGAATTCGGCGGGATAAGACAGGTGAATGGAGCGATATACTCAGTGACCCGGAAATAATCGTTCATTGCAGGCTGTTTGATCGGATGCCTAATTGCCGCGTAGTGGAACCCGTAATCAGTCCGTTCGACCTGCATCCTCGGAGAGCGGTCAGTCGAGGGCCGATACCAAGCTTTATCGTCTGCTGCCGCACCTTCGACCTTCGCGGGCACCATATCTGAAGAGTGGAGGCTCGACGAATGAGATGAGTCGATCTGTCCTTCCATGATTTGAGCCCAGTTAGCTGGGATCCGAATTTTAGTCACCGAAACTCGGGTATCCTCCGTCGGAGCGAAGGCAGGCGGTTGAAAGTCTGGTATATCAGTCTCGTCACCTAGCCATGCCCAAACGAACGATCCCCACTCTCGAGTTTGGTATGCGTTATGTCTAACCTTATCGATCAGGTCACTTCCCTGGGGTTCGGAGGGCATCCCCACACATTTTCCAGTCACATCGAATTTCCAACCGTGATAGAGGCAGGTCAGACCGCAGTTTTCGTTGCGACCATACAACAATGACGCGTGTCGGTGCGGGCAGAGTTCGTCCAACAAACCCACCGCCCCGTTGGTATCCCTAAAGGCGACGTAACGACAGCCAAAAACCTCAATAAGAAGCGGGGTCCCATCATTTTCTGGCAGTTCCTCGCTAAGACAAATTGGGACCCAGTGGCTCCGCATAATTCTCTCCATGGGAGCCCCGTCGGTGACTTTTGTTAACAGCTCATTCTCTTGTGGGGTCAGCATATTGGTCCCTCGCTTGTAATAATATCGCCACCCGTATTTACACCAAACCGGCAAACGTTTAGATTTCTAATTATATTTACTTAGATATCGAAATCAATGAATAAGAGCAATGAACTCAATCTGTTAGTTAGTGAGAAACGCGAGATAGCGAGAGACATAATGGAGTTTCGGTTCGCTGTCGATGATGGGTCAGAACTGCCATCGTTTGATCCGGGATCGCATATAGCGGTGATGACCCCGTGTGGCGCGAACCGGCAGTACTCACTGATCAACGACGGACATCAACCAACGTTCTATCAGGTTGCGGTCAAGCTTGAGCCAGAATCTCGTGGTGGATCTCAGTCGATGCACAGGGACCTCGCGATAGGGGATCCTGTGCTTGTGCAGCCGCCTGAGAATAGTTTTCCTTTGGTTGAGGCGCCAGAGTATCTGTTCATCGGCGGTGGTATCGGCATCACCCCACTGATCAGTATGGCAAGATTTTGCGACGATAACGGAGCATCCTTCCGTTTGATCTACTGCGCCCGGTCAGCTGATCATGCAGCGTATTGGGATGAACTGCAGAGCGAGTTCGGAGACCGTGTAGTTGTCCACTTTGATGACGGTGACGCCGAGAGGGCTTATGATTTCTGGGAAGACTTTATGACCCCCAATGCGAGCCATGT
>JBMZTF010000069.1:0-8079 GCA_049623565.1 Litorivicinaceae bacterium | reverse complement strand
GCGAGGCTGCGCAGTTGTCTTTAGGTATCCCTGCGGCCAGCACCCAAGTGTTTCAGGGACTATTGTTATTTTTCTTGTTGGGAACCTCGATTCTTGTGAATTACCGGGTTCGGTTAGGGCGGGTTAGTTGATATGGATCAAGGCTTACTTACATCGATTATACATGCCATCGTCGTCGCCTCTACGCCGCTAGTGTTTGCGGGTTTGGGTGCCCTGATCCAAGAACGAGCCGGCGTCCTTAATCTGGGTATAGAGGGTCTTATGATTGTGGGTGCCCTCGCGGGATTTGCGTCTGCACTGGCTGGCTACCCTCTTATCGTCTCTGTAGTTGTGTCGGGACTTGCTGGAGCAGCGTTAGCGTCAATTTTTGCGTTGCTGGTTTTAAGGCTCTACGCCAACCCCGTAGCGACTGGTTTGGCATTGACATTATTTGGATTGGGATTAAGTGCTCTGGCTGGCTCACAATATGTTGGGCAGGCCGCTCCGCAGGTATCGGAATGGATAATTCCTGTTTTGAGCGATATACCAGTCATCGGTCGTGCCTTCTTCTCTCATGATCCCCTCGTGTATCTGTCAATCATAGTGGCCGGCGTCATGTGGTGGTTCTTAACAAAGTCTCGTGCCGGATTGATTCTTCGGGCCGTGGGCGAGAACCACTCTTCGGCCCACTCCCTGGGTTTCTCGGTTTTAGGTATCCGTTTCTTGGCAATAATTTCTGGCGGGGCCTTGGCGGGTATTGGCGGAGCATATTTGACGCTTGTACAGACCCCGTTGTTTGTGGAAGGTATGACCGCGGGGAGGGGTTGGATAGCGCTTGCACTGGTAGTGTTTGCATCGTGGCGGCCGTTTAGAGTGATTGCAGGCGCCTACTTATTTGGGGGCGTGTCTATTGTCCAGTTGCATGGTCAGGCTTTGGGAATATCTATAGCCGCCCAGTGGCTATCGATGTTACCTTATATCGTCACGATCTTAGCCCTAGTTGTCATAGCTAGTCGCGGTGGGGGCGGTCATGCGGCTCCTGGATCATTAGGTATTACATTTAAGGAAAGTAAATAACTAACGGTGGAACTATACATGAAGAAATCAAATCTGGTGATAGGTGTCTTGGCGCTGGTCGCTGTTATCGCGGCAGTAGTGTTTTTCGAGCCTGTTGAGCCCAAGAAAACGGTCGCAGTATCCGACAAAGTGAAGGTTGGCTTCGTTTATGTGGGCCCGGTCGCGGACGCTGGCTGGACTTACGAACATGACAGAGGGCGGCTCGCAGTCGAGGCCGAGTATGGCGATAGGGTTGAAACAGTTTTTGTCGAAAGTGTCTCGGAGGGTCCCGACGCTGAGCGTGTGATCGCACAGATGGCTTCTGAAGGCGCTAACGCAGTATTTACTACATCATTCGGGTACATGAACCCGACCATAAAGGTGGCACAGCAGTTTCCTAACGTGAAGTTCGAGCACGCGACCGGCTACAAACGGGCCGACAACGTGGCGACCTATTCGTCGCGTTTTTATGAGGGTCGTCATGTTTTAGGTTTGATCGCTGGTAAAATGACCAAGACCAATACTATCGGCTACATCGCCTCCTTCCCGATACCTGAGGTTGTGAGGGGCATCAACGCTGCCTATTTGGCAGCGAAGAGCGTCAATCCGGCTGTTAAGTTTAAGGTGATCTGGGTGTCAACCTGGTTCGATCCGGGTAAAGAGGCGGATGCCGCCAAGGCGCTTATCGATCAAGGCGCGGATATATTGATGCAGCACACTGATTCGGCTGCTCCCATGAAGATTGCTGAAGAACGAGGTATTTATGCTTTTGGTCAAGCGTCCGATCAAGCCGCTTATGGTCCAAACGCGCAACTTACAGCAATTATCGATGATTGGGCACCTTACTACGTGCGCCGTGTTGGTGACTTAATGAATGGTTCGTGGTCGTCAACCGACACCTGGGGTGGTTTTGATACCGGGATGGTTGCGCTAGCGCCTTATGGCAAAGCGGTGCCAGATGACGTGAGGGCGATGGCCGAGGAGGCTCGGAAAGCCATCACCGCGGGCAGCCTTCATGCATTCACGGGGCCAGTGAACAAGCAGGACGGGACGCCTTGGTTGAAAGCGGGCGAGACCGCTGACGACGGCACCTTGCTCGGGATGGACTTCTATGTAGAGGGCATTGAAGGCTCGTTGCCATAAATTGCGCGAGGCAAGTTACACGGCGTATGTGTATTTTTTATCGAACCGGTGAGATATCCGGTTCGTTATATGCCAGATCATCAATGCCTCGCCGCAGAGAACGACAAGGGCGGCAAACATCAGGTCGGTTTGACCCCGCCCGTTGGCGTGTAGCATCAAGTAACCCAATCCGCTAGAGGAACCGACCCATTCCCCGACGACTGCACCAATGGGTGCGACCGAGGCGGCTACGCGCACGCCTGCGAGGGTATGAGGAAGAGCGAGTGGAAGGCGAACATAGAAAAACAACCTCGATTTTCGAGGTCGAAGTGTTTGGAAAGTGGTCTCCCAAGACGATGGTAGAGCGCGGAATCCAGATAATGTGCTAGCCGTGACCGGGAAAAAGACAATCAAAGTTGTCATCGCAAGTTTAGATGCGAATCCGTAACCAAGCCAAAGCATCAAGATTGGAGCGATAGCGAATACTGGGAGAGCTTGGCTGATGATTAAAGCGGGCATAGTGATTGATTGCAGTCGCTTTGAATCTCCGATCAGACAGGCGACTGTGAATCCGAGAAGAGAACCCAAGAGTAACCCACAAACGATCTCTAATGCCGTGGTCGTGGCATGAACGCTTATAAAACCAGCCCTGTCGAACAAAACACCTGCAACCCTATCGGGTGCCGGCAGTATGAAGTGTGGGATATCGAAGATAATGACTGCCGACCACCAAATAGTAATTACAAGAATCGCTGGGACCGAAAGGGCTAGGGTTCGACTCATAAATCACCATCCAGAGCCTTAATTAACGCATCATCATTTTTAAAATCACTAAGGTCGAAGGGTCCTTTTAAGCCTCCCGGAGTAATAACCATCGACTCGTTAAACCAGTCCTCGGCATCTCTGGGATCGTGTGTCACTAGGATCACTGTTTTATCGACAAGCAACTGCCCACATAGCTTCGTCATTTGAATTTTTATTGATCGGTCGAGTGCGGCAAATGGCTCGTCTAATAACACAAGCTCAGCGTCTTCGATTAGCGCCCTCGCGAGCGCTACCCGCGACCGCTGGCCTCCGCTGAGCTGGTGTGCTTTCTGATTTTCGAGATGGGATAGCTCGACATCAATCAACAGTTGGCGAGCATGTTCTAAGTGTTCATGGACTATTGTTTGTCTTCGTAACTTGAAGCCAAGCAAGATATTGTCGAGAACACTCAGCCAGGGAAGAAGAGCGGGCTGCTGGGATAGGTATGCGACGCGGTGAGTCCGGCACCGAATAGCGGCCGATCCTCGGACAATTGTGTCTAACAATGTTGACTTTCCGGACCCAGATTTTCCTAGGAGCGCAACTTTTTGGCCTCTCCGAATCATCCATGTAATCGTCGCTAGGGGTGGCTGTCCCTCAAACCCAAGACTTAAATTGTCTATGGATAGCAGCGGATCTTTTGGAGAGATTTCCTCAAATACTTTTGTCACGTTATTACTGCAGATGCTCGGGTGATCGAAAACAGTTAACCTAGGGTAGCGAGTTTAGATTAAACGACCTGGTTGATGTTTGTCGCGTTAGATTAAAGATGTGATCGGTCGGGTAGGATTGAGTTTATGGAGATACAGCAGGATCTACGCGGTCATATTAGATTCTATTTCGAGGGCCAGTTGAGAATATTGAGCGATGTGCGCACGACTGACATGGTCATGCGTTGGTTGCGATCGGAGGCGATGCGGACTGGTACGAAAGAGGGTTGTAACGAAGGCGACTGCGGCGCCTGTACCTGCATCGTCGGTCATCTGAATGAGTCTGGCGTTATCCAGTTCAGATTAATCAACACGTGTATTTATCCGCTGTCTTACCTAGATGGAGCGTGGTTAATTTCGATCGAGACTCTTAGTAGTTGTGGATCCTTGGCGTCTGTACAAAGCGAGATGCTTCCTCTGAACCTTTCCCAGTGCGGATTCTGTACACCCGGTTTTGTGATGGCGGTCTTATATGCTCAGATTAGTCAGAAAGACCAGACCCCAGAAGAGGCTTTGGCTGGTAACCTTTGTCGTTGCACTGGGTACGGTGGTTTGATTGAGGCAGCGCGGCGCGCCCAGAGCCTTCCCATCGAACCAGCCTTCACAGCAGAAATCCAGAAAGCTGAGAAGGCCCTCAGAGACTTGCCTGCGGATGGATTCTCGATCGTTACTGAGGGATCCAGAGTTGATGCACCAAGATCGCTCAAGCATTTGCTAGATCTTAGAAACAGTTTTCCGTCCGCCACAATAGTTTCCGGCGCGACTGATTTTGGATTATGGGTAACCAAGAAACTTGATAGGCCAGAGCATATCATTCTCACAAAGTTTTGCATCGAGCTGACGTCTATAAGCTCTGGACCAGATGTAATTGAAACCGGGGCAGCGGTATCCATAGAGGATTTTGGAGACAGTTTGATACCAGAATATCCCGAGCTGCGAGAATGGTTCCAGAGGTTCGGTGGACCGCAAGTCCGTTGCAGCGGTACCTTGGGCGGAAATATCGCTAACGGTTCGCCGATCGGCGACTCTAGCCCTGTTTTAATAGCCTTAGGCGCGTCACTTAAAATACGTTCGTATCGTGCAGAGAGATTTATTCCTATCGAGGATTTCTTTATCGAGTACGGGAAGCAGGATCTGCGACCAGATGAAATCCTGGTCTCAGTTTTGGTTCCTAGACGGAAAAACATAAAGAGATTAGCGGTAGAAAAAATCAGTAAGAGGCATGACCAGGATATAAGTATCGTTCTGGCCGCGATGGCAGAGTTCTCCCGCGGCGCTCCCCGGTACCGGCTTGCTTTCGGGGGTATGGCGGGGACCCCGATGCTCGCAAAGAGGACCATGGAGTCGCTAGATCCTAACGATCTGGCCTATGACTTCAGCCCACTGTCTGACCACCGGGCGGATGCCTGGTACCGTCTCTCTGTGTCAAAAAACTTGGTTCATGATTTTCTGAGTGGAAGTGCTTCAGATGGGTAGTCAGAAAGACTTGAGGATAACCTCGCCGGTCGGCTCTTCAGAACTTCACGACAGCAATTTGGAGCACTTAACTGGTCAGGCCATCTATTGTGACGATATCCCAGAACCGAAAGGCTGCCTCCATGCGGCGTTGGTGTTGGGCCCTCCGGTTCCGAGTCGAGATCTCAGCATTCAGGCGCCCGACTTGGGCCACCTCGAAAATTTATCCGCAGTAGACCACGTTTTTTTAACCGCTGCAGACATTCCTGGTGAGAATAACGCCGGTCCCGTGGTTCACGACGAGCCACTTTTACCTGCCAACGAGACAACCTACCCTCACCAGCCCGTGGGTGCGGTTTTGTGCAAAGATCGGGACGATGCACGTCGAATCGCTCAAGTTTATCGCGTCGATGGCCAGCCCGCGGACTCCGTAGTGTCAACGATCACCGCGGCAGCTGAGGTGGGCCAGGTCCTCCATGAGCCACTCGTTTTAGAGAACCACTTCTCCGAATCGTCTTTCAGCCATTGCGCCCATATAACCCAGTGTGGAATGTTGATCGGGGGCCAAGATCATGTCTATCTGGAGGGCCAGGTAGCGTTGGCAATCCCCTCATCAGACGGTATGCACGTGGTTAGCTCGACCCAGCACCCGACAGAAGTACAGGACCTGATCGCCAACCTGCTCAATATCAACGCCGCGACCGTGACTGTCGAGATCCGCCGGATGGGCGGGGCGTTCGGTGGCAAGGAGAGTCAAGCGGCTCATTTTGCGATGTTAGCCGCCCTTGGGGCCCATCTGACAGGTATGCCCGTGAAGCTGCGCCTCGACCGAGACGACGACATGCGAGTCACAGGTAAACGGCATGATTTCTCGGTCAACTATAAAGTCGGGTACGACTCAGAAGGCCTGATCAAAGCGGCAGATATTGAGCTGAGTTCTCGTTGCGGTTGGAGCTCCGATCTGAGCCGGTCGGTGAATGATCGGGCCCTGTTTCATGCCGAGAACGCGTACTTTATTCCCTCAATCAGAATCACTTCGAATCGGTTCAAAACAAATACCGTCTCAAATACCGCGTTTCGGGGTTTTGGAGGGCCTCAGGGGATGATGGGAGTAGAGCGCTGTATAGACGTGATCGCAAAGGCTACGGGTAAAGACCCTTTGGATGTGCGGCTTCTTAATCTCTATGGTGTTTCTGGTAAAGAGACTCCCTACGGTATGTCGGTCGAGGAAGATGTCTTGCCCGAGTTGATTCGAAAGCTGGCGGATACGTCCAACTATCGGGCCCGAAGAAAAGAAATTGACCTGAAGAATGCGCAGTCGAAACGTTCGAGGAAGGGGATCGCTCTCACGCCGGTCAAGTTCGGTATATCGTTCACTGCGAGCTTCCTGAATCAAGCCGGTGCCCTGCTGCACGTGTACAAAGATGGTTCGGTTTCCATCAATCACGGAGGCACGGAGATGGGCCAGGGGCTGCATACCAAGATCCGGCAGGTCGTGGCGGGTCATCTGGGTATAGCACTGGACACGATACAGGTCACCGCCACTAGGACAGATAAGGTCCCCAATACCTCTCCGACCGCGGCTTCTAGTGGCTCAGACCTCAATGGAATGGCGGCGTTGATAGCCGCAGTAAAGATCAGAAACAGGCTAGAGGCCTTCCTTCGTGAAAGCTATCAAACCTCGGCCAAGGTCCATTTTTCTAATGGGGTAGTTGAAATCGAGGGTCATAAACTGACATTTGCAGACCTATCGAGAAGAGCCTGGTTCGCGCGCGTCCCTCTAAGTGCGACCGGGCATTATGCGACGCCAGATATTGGTTGGGACCCTAAGACGGGTAAGGGTCGTCCTTTTTACTATTTTGCGAACGGCGCCGCGGTGACCGAGGTGGAGATCGATACCTTGACCGGGGTCTCAAAGGTCTTGAGGGCAGACATCCTTCATGACGTCGGCAAGAGCCTCAATCCACTAATCGACTTGGGTCAGATCGAGGGCGGGTACATCCAGGGCATGGGTTGGCTGACGTCGGAGGAGTTGGTTTATTCGACTCATGGTGAACTGATGACGCATGGTCTCAGCACATACAAGATCCCAACCGCCACCGATAGACCCCAGATGAATATTCAGTTATGGGATGGCGCGAATCCTCGAGAGATGCTCTACCAGTCCAAGGCGGTCGGAGAACCACCGCTGATGCTGGCAATCAGTGTACATTCTGCAATTTGTCACGCTATTAGCGGTCTGAGTTCCGATAGTCGATTCTGGCCAGAGCTTAACGCGCCGGCTACTCCTCAAGAAATTCTCAGGTGCGTCCAGTGCGCGATGGCTGGATCCTAGTCGAAATCGTTCGGGTGTTGGGTAGCGCCCCTCGTGCGGAAGGCGCCAGGATGTGGGTCAGTTCTGGCTCGCAGGTTGGTTCGATTGGTGGTGGTCAGTTGGAGTTATCGGCAACGGAGCGGGCTCGTCACATGATCACCGAGGGACTACGTGAATCGCAAGTGAGTCTGCCTCTGGGTCCCGTGTTGGCTCAGTGTTGCGGAGGGATAGTAGATTTGGCTTTCACTGCCGTGGAGGAACCAGAAAAAAATTTAGAAACTGGTTTTCCAATGGTCCTTTACGGGCTGGGACACGTGGGATCATCAATCGCCGGTATCATGGCGACTATTCCCCATCCGTTGTTGACGTTCGACGATCGAGCGGAACTAGGGGCAGCATATTCGGATCTCACTAGTTTGATGGTTTCGATCCCCGAAAAGGCCTATCACCTTGTGATGACCTACAGTCATGAGATGGACTTTGAGATATGTAGGACACTCATTGAGCGTGACGTGAGCGGTTGCATTGGTCTGATCGGCTCTAAGTCCAAGAAAGCTAGATTTAAGAGCCGACTGAAAAAACTCGGCCTTGATCCGGGTAGAATAAATTGCCCGATTGGTGTGGTCGGGATCCACGGTA
>JBMZTF010000068.1:0-8115 GCA_049623565.1 Litorivicinaceae bacterium | reverse complement strand
TTCTCAAGTCGTTAGCACCTAAAGGGCGGCTACGCGCCGGAATTAACCTCAGTAACTTTTTATTGGTACCTGAAGTTCTCAACGACGGCACGCCTACAGGTACGTCGCCCGATGTAGCCATGCGAGTCGCTACGGAGTTAGGGGTCGAGTGCGAGTTCATTACTTTTGACGGACCGGGACTGCTAGCAGATGCCTCGGCTGAGGATAAGTGGGATATCGGGAATATAGCGAATGAGGTTGCGCGCGCCTCGGTGATGGACTTCACCAGACCATACGCCCTAATCGATGCACACTTCTTGGTGCAAAAGAATTCAAGATTACGAAATAACCAAGACGTGGACACCAGTGAAGTCACGGTCGCGACTCCTGAACGAACCGCCTATGACCTGTGGCTCACAAAAAATTTAAGAAACGCATCTATAAGCCGGGCGGGTTCGATGTCTGGAGCGCGAGAGCTGTTCACTAGCGGTCGGGCAACTGTATTGGCCGGACTAAAACCGGCACTGATGGAAGAAGTTGTTAAAAACCCGCAATACGAAATCCTTCAACCAATGTTTACAGCCATCAAGCAGGCCATCGGGATAAAAAAAGGTAACCCGCAAGCGCTCGCATTTTTGAACGAGATGGTCGCTGAAATGGTCTCAAGCGGCTTCGTCTACGAATCCCTCTTAAGACACAACGTGCAAGATAAGCTTACCGTTGCCCCCCAAGATATCCCGCTTGGTGCTCCCATCAAATAGAGGTAGGCAATGAAAATTACAGATATAAGAGCATACGTGTTGAGCGATCCAAATAATGGGAAAGCCCACTGGGTAAGCCATTTCCGGGTACCACACGCCAACGAGTTACTAGTGATATTGGAGACCGACGAGGGTATCGAGGGATTTGGCCTCACCACCAGCTATACCAAGATTGACCCACTGGTAGATGCTCTCACAAGCGGGCTGGCGGATTTTATAATCGGAGCCGACCCACTGTCGCCTGAACAAATCTATAACAATATTTTTAGTACAACCTGGAAGCGAATCTCGTTTGAGAGAGGGTGGTCACGTGAGGCTATCGTAAGATTATCAGCGGCGATTGACATCGCGTGCTGGGACATTATCGGTAAAAAGGCGGGGCTACCTCTTTACAAGCTCATGGGGGGGTGGCGTCACGAGGTCCCCTACTACGTGACCTGCGCATATTACCAGGACGGAAAAGATCTCGGCGCGCTTCGCGATGAAATGGAGTGGCTGAAATCACAAGGCCACACGAGATTCAAGGCCAAGATAGGGGGCCTCAGCCTCAGCGAGGACATCCAACGACTTGAGACGATCCGTGACGTGATCGGTTTTGAGGCTGACCTAATGGTGGATGTCAACAGAGCGTGGGATCTGAAGACTGCGATCGAGGGCGTTGAGCTTCTGCTCCCCCTAAAACCACGGTGGTTGGAAGAGCCCTTGAGATGGACTGATGATCGATACGAGACAACTCTGCTCGCCCAAAAGACTCATATCCCAATCTCAGGAGGTGAGAGCGAGATCACGCTCGAGGGCTGTCGTGCTTTTTTAGATCAGAGATCCATCGATATATTACAGTTTGATGTAACCATGTTCGGAGGTATCACCGGCGGCCGAAAGCTTTCGGCGCTCTGCGAATTGAATCACGTCGACGTGGTGCCACACCATGACCCGTTTATACATGCGCAGATTGTGGCCGCGACGCCCGCGGGGCTGATGGTAGAGTCGTTCCCAGATCCCGCGCGAGACCCCTTGCAGGCCGAGCTTTTCGAGAATCCTCTAGTCCACAGGGGAGGCTCACTATTGTTGAACGAGGAGCCAGGGCTCGGGCTACGACTCTCGGTCGATGCTCTATCAAAATTCGGGAAAGTTATTACGATGGGTTAGCAAAACCAACCGCATGAATCTCTTCAGTGAGCCTTTGGCTCAACATTCTGCCCCGACAACAATCTATTTATCTTCCAAACCTGTTGCTATCTAGAGTTTAGCGCCGACGCAAATAAAGTTAGGTTTACAGCCCTGATCTACTGGAAGTCAAAGACACTAGTTGCTGGTTTATATCTAAACCAACTACAATGCGGTTTGTATTTTGTATACAAAATTAACTCGGAAAAACGATGAATATGTTGTCAGGTCTCACAGTAGATCAAAATGACCACCAACCGCCGCCGCGTCAGCTGGACGCCGATGAGACCCGCCGACTGAGACGACGTATCGAAACTGATACGCAATGTGAGATCCTATTTTCACAGTTTGATCGTGGCCGGTATGCGACAGACGCAAGCCATTACCAAATATTTCCTATCGGGGTAGTCACTCCCAGAGAACGAAATGATCTAAGTGCGCTGATCGAAATCGCTAAAGAATATGATATTTGCCTCACCGGTCGGGGTGGTGGGACAAGCCAAAACGGACAAACCATCAACCAGTCGCTTGTCATTGACTGCTCTAAGTACCTAAGCAACATCACTCACCTCGATACTGAAAATCGAATTTGTCACGTCGAGCCGGGTGTCGTTCTCGACCACCTCAACGCAAAACTAAAACGCACAGGTCTTTGGTATCCAGTCGATGTGTCAACCTCGAGCCGAGCGACCCTCGGGGGAATGACCGGAAATAATAGCTGCGGATCACGTAGCATCCGGTATGGAACCATGCGCGATAACGTACAGAGCGTGCGCGCATTGTTAGCAGACGGCTCGGTGGCGCATTGGCGAGAGTTATCAGCTGAGGATCAGGGCTTATCTGTCGCTGATTTGTCAGTGAGAGATGACCTGTTAGGACAGCTGCTGCATCTCGGAGCGTCTAACAAAAACCTCATCGAGTCGCGCCTTCCTAGACTCATGCGTCGCGTCGGTGGCTACAACATAGATGCCTTGATTCCCGATGGGGATGGTGGATCCGGATGTTGGCCGGGGACCGCAAGCAACCCATCCCACCTATTTGTTGGCAGCGAAGGAACGCTCGGACTCTTGGAGGAGATCGAGCTTAAACTCTCACCGATCCCTAAAAATAAAACGCTAGGCGTTTGTCACTTTAACACCTTCTACTCCGCGATGGATGCCGCGCAACATCTCGTGACGCTTGGCCCGACCGCTGTTGAGCTAGTTGACCGCACAATGATCGACCTATCGCGGGACATACCGATGTTTGCCAAGACGGTCAATCTGTTCGTGAAAGGACAGCCTGAGGCTCTATTGCTGGTTGAGTTCGCAGAAGATGATCAGCTGGAAAACATTCGGCGTCTCGATCAGCTCGAACAGATGATGGCAGACCTTGGGCAGCCTGACTCGGTCGTAAAGGCAGAAGATCCAGCGTTTCAAAAACAGATCTGGGAGGTCAGAAAACAAGGCCTCAATATCATGATGTCGATGCGCGGCGACGCAAAACCAATCTCGATCGTTGAGGACTGCGCGGTAGAACTCAAAGACCTCGCCGAGTACACACGACGCCTAACAGATGTCTTCGAAAAGCATGGGACGAGTGGTTGCTGGTATGCACACGCGTCTGTAGGAACATTACACGTGCGACCCGTACTCAACCTGAAACAAAAGCTTGGCGCCGAGGCCTTGAGAGCGGTCGCCGAAGAAGCGTTTGAAATGGTACGCGAATACAAAGGGTCCCACTCGGGTGAGCACGGAGACGGCATCGCGCGGTCCGAGTTTCATAAGGATATGTTCGGTCAAGAAATGGTAGACCTATTCGAGCAAGTCAAGCGAATGCTCGATCCTGACGGGGTTTTCAATCCAAACAAAATCGTCCACCCCCCAAGACATGATGACCGAACGTTGTTCCGTTTTTCTCCAGAATATGAACACCAGGCAGCGAAACATAGCTCATTCGATACAGGGTTTGACTGGTCTAGCTGGGGAGGTTTCGGTCGAGCCGTTGAGATGTGTAACAACAACGGCGCGTGCCGAAAAACTGACCCCGGCGTCATGTGTCCGTCCTACAGGGTGACCAAAAATGAGAAAGACTTGGTCCGGGGACGGGCAAACACGCTCAGGCTCGCCTTATCGGGCCAGCTTGGCCACAACGCGCTGACATCCGAAGAGATGATGGAAACCATGAAGCTCTGCGTAGGGTGTAAGGCATGTCAGAACGAGTGTCCGACCAGCGTCGATATGGCCAAAATGAAGACGGAAGTGCTTTATCAACGAAGTAAACGGTTCGGTATCGGTCTCCGTGAAAAGCTGATCGCCTACATGCCATATTATTCGTCATGGATAAAGAGAGTACCCTGGCTCGCTAACCTCCGAGACCAAATCCCAGGCCTCCCGTGGCTCACAGAAATAGCGATCGGCTTTACTAAAGACCGTCCACTCCCAGTCTGGGACAAGGCATACAAAGAGCCAGCGGCCGAGCCCCAAACTAATAAGCGCCCTGTCATTTTATTTGGTGACACGTTTAACAGATCGTTCGAGACAAAAAACCTGTACGCGGCCCGGCAGGTATTAGAGTCGATGGGATTCGAGGTCATCGAACCGAAACCAGATAATCGTCCTGCGTGTTGCGGTCGTACGTTTCTTGCCGCGGGGCTGGTTGATCAGGCCAAGAAAGAGGCCGCACGTTTTGTGTCGACCGTCATGCCTTGGATCCGCAGAGGAGTGCCTGTGGTTGGGCTGGAGCCGTCGTGCCTCCTGACCCTCCGTGATGAGTTCCGGGTATTGCTGCCAGGAGAAGATGCAAATCTGCTCGCCGATAATGCCTTCCTATTCGAGGAATTCATCGAGTCGGAGCTAGTCGCCGAAAACGCAAGCCTTAACCTTATTGGATCACAGTGCGCGGAAGTCTTGGTCCACGGACACTGCCACCAGAAGGCTGCTCGTGCCATGGGTTCGGTTGAATCACTCCTTAAGCGTATCCCGGGACTTAAGGTCTCGATCATAGAGTCTTCATGCTGCGGGATGGCGGGGCACTTCGGTTACCAGAAGGAGACCTTAGAAGAGTCATTAGCGATGGCAGAACTTAGCTTGCTACCCGCAATTCGCAAGGCTAATCCGAAGGCACGTTTGGTAGCGGACGGCACTAGTTGTCGACATCAAATTGCCGACAACTCCTCCCGTAAGGCAGAGCACGTCGCCGTGTTCTTAGCGGAGCATCTTAAGAGGGATTAGGCCAGTGAATTCCAGCGTGATTGTCAGAACACCTCTTCACGTTCAGGTGGCGGAGCGTCTCCGCTTACTGATCGAGTCGGGTGAATTAGCGCCCGGCACCCGCCTCAACGAAACAGAGCTCTGTGAGGATATGGGGGTGAGCCGGACACCCCTGCGAGAAGCAGTGCGCTCGTTAGCGACCGAGGGCCTGATCGAGTTGCAGCCAAATCGTGGCGCCATTGTGAGTGTAGTAACTGAAGAGGATGTAACCGAAATCCTCCCCATCATGGCATCTCTAGAGGGACTGGGAGGCCGGTTGGCAGCGACACACATGGAGCAGGCAAAGATCGTGCAGGTCCGACAAATTCACGAGCAAATGATCTCCCATTACAAAAACAACGAGATGGAAAAATACTTCGAAACAAACCGCCTCATCCATGAGTTGATAAGCGAAGGAAGCAGTAACCAGACACTCGTAGATACTCTTCATAGCCTGTCCGCGAAAGTACATCGGGCTCGATTCACCTCGCAGATGACCAGAGAAAGCTGGGCTATGGCTGTATCTGAGCATGAACAGATTATTGCCGCTCTCGAAGAGAGAGATCCTGACCGACTAGAAGCCATTCTCATTCAGCATCTCGAGACGAAACGCGCCACGATCCTTGGCTCCATTGAATGAAAAATTGATAAATGTCACCCAACCAGATGAATTTGGACTCGACGCTCTGAACCTTTAACTCGATGCTCAAGAAGAAAAATACCCTGCCACGTTCCAAGCACCAACTTTGATTCGCGGATACTCAAGGTCAGATGGGTCTGGGTAAGGGTGGTTTTAAGATGCGCCGGCATGTCATCCGGCCCCTCTAGCTCGTGTTCGTAGCGATCCGAATCCATCGGTGCAATTGCATCCAAAAACCGAACGATGTCACGTTGCACATCAAGGGAGGCATTTTCCTGTATCAATAATGAGGCCGAGGTATGCAGGACAGAGAGCTGACATAAGCCATTGCACAAGCCGCTACCCTCGACGAAATCCTCAACATCGCTTGTAATCGAATGCATCGAAAAACCAACAGTGTCGATGCTTAAATCATGAAAGTGTTGGATCACTGGTCAAGCCTACCCACGGTATTTTACTACATATTGTAGTTTGACTTCCTATATACCACTATATATTGTTATCAAGATCTGATGCTTCGGAGAGTAGAATGGTTGTTATATCTTCACTACTCGCTTTGGTCTTTGGACTCAGCCTAGGGCTTTTATTCGAAAATATTCTGGTCTTAGTAGGCGTGACGTTAGTCATCCCTTGCCTTTTCTGGAGTTTTAGAATTTTTCACCGACACGGGCAACATACTGAGGCAATCCACTCGAATAGTTTGCCCGCGTCCGTCTTTAAGAGTGAATTCGATGACGTTGAATTCACAGATGATCGGCGCCGCTCTATCAGAAAGAAAACGTTCACCACGTCCATAAGCTACTTTGCCGGTGTGCTGATTGGGGGTGTAATCGCACCGGTCGTCTTGGCTAATTTATGAGGACGCGGAGCTCACGGGAAAGCCACTTACCTCTGAGATATCCTGGCAACGGTCCAGAGAGACTTCTTCAAACGTGACCCACCACTTGAACGGGTCATCGCCAACACTCATCCCATACTCACTGACTTCCTTCATCGCGGCAAACCGTTTTTTATCAGAAGTCGCCATCTCCATAACCGACGGCCAACTGAACGCTCGAATGTCTTTCGGATCGAAGCTGTAACGCAACTTAGGGACTTCCGGGTTGCCAATCGCATAACAGAACTGCTGCTCAGTAAACCAAACGAAACGGCCGCGCGCTTTATATTCCTTCTTTGTGGTCCGCCACTGATAACTAAGTTCGGATGCTCTCGGCTGATCTAGATGAAGACCGGCCTCTATGAAATATTCTAGTCGACACCCCTCGAGGCCAATAAACCCAGAGGAATCGATCTCTCTTCGAATGGGCCGGTGAGTGAAGTGATGAATCATTAGATTTCTTGTTTGAGAGTGTCGATTTCGCTTTTTAAGCTCTGGATATCCTGCTCACACTCGTCAATACGAAGTTGCGCCAACCGCTTACGCTGCTCTTTACCAGTAGCAGTTAAATGATAGGTTTGGCCACGCTTGCCCTTAGACGTTGTCACGACATTTGTTTCCAGGATGCCGGCTCCGACCAGTGCGCGAATTGTTTGATTTGCGGTACCCAAACTCACCTCGACCTGCTCAGCCAGCTCGCGCTGTGAGATTTCTTCCGCTTTTTCGATCACGCGCAGAAGGTTCAGAGCGCGTTCTGTTGATAAACCCATTTATTCGCCTCGACTAAATATTATTCACGGCCTGCGATGTTCGCTATTCAAACTAACGGGAACAGGATAGTCGAAATTGGAATGAAACTCACTTTTTGGGGATTTTGAATTATTTGATTGATGCGCATGCCAAATCTATAAGGCTTTAACTGGTGGCCAGAATCAGTTTTTATGAATATATCGCAAGTCGCCCTTTGGTATTTGTTGATATAGAACCATCTTCAGGATTAGCCGGCTCTAGACTTATCTTCACAACACCTTCTCGTTTCTCCGACAAGAATAATGGAGGGTCTTACCCAACATCCCATCGGTAGGTTTATCAGTACTAACGAACCCCGTCGTCAATTCACCGTTCGACCTGTCAAACATAAATGTCTCAACCGAAACAAAGCTGCCCTCTGAACTCTCTTTGTATTGAGTGACTTTCGTCCACACAATGAATCTATCCGACTCAAAAGCGATAGTTTCATTTTCCTCAATTCCACCGAAGCTTGCGGCCCTTCGATCTAGGTCAATTGATAGTGGCACAATGATCTCAGTCGCCTGAGATTTGCACACGAGATTAAACGGGGAAGCAATGGTCATCAATGGATGGCCCAGTGTGGCGAGGAGGCAAAGCTTAGGAATTAGGAACTTTTTCACGCGCTGAGCCCCATCATATCTAGAGGAAATTAGTCTAAGATCATATCAG
>JBMZTF010000067.1:0-8205 GCA_049623565.1 Litorivicinaceae bacterium | reverse complement strand
AGCTTTGGTCATCGGAATCTTACTCATTTAAGTCCTTGTTATTTTGTCTCAACGCGACAGTGGAGATCTTGGAGTCGACGGACCTCACGCTCATCACCAAACTTCAATGCGCGAACAACCGACTCACCACCAGCTAGTGTCGTTGTATAACAAACTTTGTGGTTCAAAGCTGATCTTCGAATCGTTGCAGAGTCGCTAATCGCTTGTCGGCCCTCAGTTGTATTCACTATAAACGTAATTGCATCATTTTTAATCATATCAACAATATTTGGGCGACCTTCCATCACTTTATTGACACGCTCGCAAGCAACCCCAGCTTTTTTCAAGTAATCGCAGGTACCGCCGGTGGCAACCAACTTAAATCCCATATCGACCAAAGTTTGCGCAAGAGCACCAACGCGTTCTTTATCCGCATCTCGCACAGAAACGAATGCGCGCCCAACAGTCGGCAGCCGATCACCGGCAGCCACATGCGCCTTGGCAAACGCTTCATCGAAGGTATCGCCGGTCCCCATGACTTCGCCAGTCGACTTCATTTCTGGCCCAAGGATCGGGTCGACACCCGGGAACTTCACAAATGGGAAGACACTCTCTTTTACGCTGAAATACGGCGGAATCAGTTCTTCGGTCACACCCTGCGCTTCAAGGGACGTTCCCGCCATGCAGCGTGCAGCGACTTTCGCTAGAGAAACCCCGATACATTTTGAGACAAAGGGTACTGTTCGTGACGCACGCGGGTTGGCTTCAATCACATATACATCTTCACCCTGTACGGCCATCTGAACATTCATCAAGCCGACAACATTCAACTCACGCGCCATGCGGATCACTTGATCACGAATCTCATCTTGAATGTGTTTTGGCAAACTGTATGGAGGAAGCGAACATGCAGAGTCACCAGAGTGAACACCAGCCTGCTCAATGTGTTCCATGATGGCACCAATTACAACATGCTCACCGTCGCTTACTGCATCAACATCGACCTCAATCGCTGGATCGAGGAAGTGATCCAAGAGAACTGGAGAGTCATCACTCGCGACAACCGCATCCTGAAGATATCGCCTTAGTTCAGAGAGATTTGAAACCACTTCCATCGCACGCCCGCCGAGAACATATGATGGGCGAACAACAAGTGGGAACCCAATGTCTTCGGCCAGCGCCAATCCTTCTTCGAGACTCCGCGCCGTTGCGTTAGCTGGCTGTCTAAGGCTCAGGCGCGTGACCATCTGCTGGAATCGTTCCCGGTCTTCAGCACGGTCAATCGCCTCAGGCGATGTACCGATGATCGGGACTCCAGCCGCCTCGAGCTCACGCGCAAGCTTCAATGGTGTCTGGCCACCAAACTGCACAATCACACCTTTCGGTTTTTCGATGTCGGCTATAGCTAATACATCCTCCAGTGTCACTGGCTCGAAGAACAAACGATCCGAGGTATCGTAGTCAGTTGAAACAGTCTCTGGATTACAGTTGACCATGATGGTCTCATAACCGTCTTCACGCATAGCAAACGCGGCATGGACACAGCAATAATCGAACTCAATTCCCTGGCCGATTCGGTTCGGCCCGCCACCCAACACCATAATCTTGTCACGGCTCGATGGATTCGCTTCACACTCTGTTTCATAGGTTGAATAGAGATATGCCGTTGGCGTCACAAACTCGCCAGCACAGGTATCTACGCGTTTATACACAGGACGAACATCGAGTTTTAAACGACGTTCGCGCAATTCTTTTTCCGACACATCCAGTAGTGTTGCTAAGCGCTTATCCGAAAAACCTTTCCGCTTCAATCGCCAAAAAGAATCACGATCTAAATCTGACAACGTCATCTCTGTAAGACGTGCCTCATCCCAGATTAAGTCTTCAATTTGAGCAAGGAACCACGGATCAATTTTTGAAATCCGATAAACCTCTTCCACGCTCATTCCACTACGAAACGCATCAGCAACGCACCACAAGCGACGTGGGCCGGGGTTTGCGAGCTCATGTCGCATTGCCTGCACAGATTCATCACAATCCCACTCAAAGGTCGGATCCAAACCACTGACACCAATTTCTAGACCACGCAATGCTTTCTGCATCGACTCTTGGAAGCTTCGGCCAATGGCCATGACTTCACCAACAGATTTCATCTGCGTAGTCAGTCGGCTATCAGCCTGCGGGAATTTCTCAAAAGTGAAGCGTGGTACTTTGGTGACCACGTAATCGATTGACGGTTCAAAAGATGCTGGTGTCGCACCGCCTGTAATTTCGTTAGCGAGCTCATCAAGCGTATAACCGACCGCCAATTTTGCGGCCACCTTAGCAATCGGAAAGCCTGTTGCCTTGGAAGCTAAAGCCGATGATCGTGATACACGGGGATTCATTTCGATCACGACCAAGCGACCATTTTCTGGATTTACACCAAATTGAACGTTTGAACCACCTGTCTCAACGCCGATTTCACGCAAAACAGCCACGGAGGCATTTCGCATGATTTGATATTCTTTGTCGGTCAGAGTCTGGGCTGGAGCGACAGTGATTGAGTCACCGGTGTGAACACCCATCGGATCGAAGTTTTCGATGGAGCACACGATGATACAGTTGTCTTTACGATCCCGTACCACTTCCATTTCGTACTCTTTCCAACCGAGTAGTGACTCATCAATCAACAGCTCATTGGTTGGTGACAAGTCGAGACCACGTTCGCAAATCTCATCAAATTCTTCACGGTTATACGCGACACCGCCACCTGATCCGCCCATCGTGAATGACGGACGAATGATACAAGGAAAGCCGAGGTCTTCGGCCGCAGTACGAGCCTCTTCCATCGTATGCGCAATATGGCTACGAGGCGTTTCTAGTCCGATCGCCCTCATCGCCTTATCGAAACGATCACGGTCTTCTGCTTTATCAATAGCGTCTGCATCCGCACCAATTAACTGCACGCCATACCTGTCGAGAACACCCTCTCGGTCCAAATCAAGAGCACAATTCAGAGCGGTCTGACCACCCATAGTTGGGAGCAAAGCGCTTGGACGCTCTTTCTCGATGACCTTTGCAACTGACTGCCAACGAATTGGCTCGATATAAGTCGCATCAGCCATTACCGGATCAGTCATGATGGTCGCTGGATTTGAGTTCACGAGAATGACTCGATAGCCCTCTTCGCGAAGCGCCTTGCATGCCTGCGCACCTGAGTAGTCAAACTCACATGCCTGCCCAATAACAATAGGGCCTGCGCCAATGATCAGAATCGACTCAAGATCGGAACGTTTTGGCATCAGCGGGCCTCCATGTTCGCGATAAATTGGTCAAACAATGGCGCCACATCATGCGGCCCCGGGCTCGCCTCAGGGTGACCCTGAAAACTAAATGCTGAGGTGTCTGTGCGAGAGATCCCCTGCAACGACTGGTCAAACAATGACTTATGTGTCATCTCTAGATTCGCCGGTAACGTACGTTCATCAATCGCAAAACCATGATTTTGACTGGTAATCATGACGGTACCAGACTCGATATCTTGAACAGGATGGTTCGCACCATGATGACCGAACTTCATCTTCATGGTCTTCGCTCCGGAAGCGAGGCCAAGGAGCTGGTGGCCTAAACAGATCCCAAATACTGGGATTTTCGTCTCCAGAATCTCTCGAATTGCTTCAATCGCATAGTTACAAGGCTCAGGATCGCCAGGTCCATTGGATAAAAACACACCGTCTGGATTCATTGCCAAAACGTCTTTCGCTGGAGTCTTCGCTGGGACCACAGTCAATCGACAACCGCGATCGACGAGCATCCGCAAGATGTTGCGTTTCACACCAAAGTCATAGGCGACGACATTGAATCGAGCCGCAGTCTTTTCCGGGTGTCCTTTACCAAGAACCCAAGACCCTTCGCTCCATTCATATACGGATGCAGTCGTGACCTCTTTAGCGAGGTCCATACCCGCAAGCCCTGTGAACTCCGACAGTACGCCTTGAGCTTTAGAAATACCCTCATCTGTACACAACTCTTTACCGGCAATAATGGCACCTGCTTGCGCTCCTTTGTCACGCAAAATCCGAGTTAGCTTCCTCGTATCAATCTCGGCAATTCCCAGGACGTCAGCAGTTTTCAAGTAGGTATCAAGAGATTCATGCGCACGGAAATTACTGTGCATCAGAGGGAGATCACGAATGATAAGCCCGCCCGCGTGAATCGAATTAGATTCTTCATCTTCCGGATTTACGCCGGTATTACCGATATGTGGATATGTCAGCGTGACTAATTGGCGAGCGTATGATGGGTCAGTCAAGATCTCTTGGTAGCCCGTCATTGCTGTATTAAAAACGACCTCGCCGACGGATATACCGTCCGCACCGATGGAACGGCCGACAAATTTTGTGCCGTCAACAAGTAACAAAATTGCAGGTGAATTCAACCGGGATTCCTCTGTCTCGACAGACTCGGTAGGCGCCGAGCGATTGAGGGCGCATTTTAGGGAGATTGTAGAAAGAAGTCCATTGAAGCTGTCAGGTTTTACCCAGACCTAGAACATCTCGCATCGAATAGAGACCTGGTTGTTGCTCAGAAACCCAGATGGCGGCCCGTACGGCGCCACTGGCAAATGTTCGACGACTTGAGGCCTTGTGCGTAATTTCGACGCGCTCGCCGTCAGCCGCGAACAAGACAGTATGATCGCCAACTGTATCCCCAGCTCTCACCGTAGAAAAACCAATCTGATCGCTAGGCCGAGCGCCGGTCTGACCCTCGCGGCCATACACAGCAACTTTTCTTAAATCACGATCAAGAGCATCCGCGACCACTCGACCCATCGCTAGCGCGGTACCGCTCGGCGCATCCACTTTGTGTCGGTGATGCGCTTCGATGACCTCAATATCAACAGTATCACCAAACACTCGTGAAGCGCGATCTAGTAGATCAAAAACAACATTCACGCCGACACTGAAATTCGGTGCGTACACCACTGGAATCAGTTTTGCTGCCTGCGTAATCACATTCTCTTGAGCATCAGAGAACCCGGTGGTTCCAATCACGCACGGAAGAGTTTGAGTGACGCACCATTGGAGATGTTCCAGCGCTGACTCAATGGTTGTAAAATCTATAACCACGGGCCTAGCTGAGATAAAGGCATTTAAACTGCTTTGAATTGGAGCACTGTGATGGCTCTGACCAACGAGCTCGCCAGCATCCACGCTGACAAGAGTCGATGTTGGGCGAACAGTCGCTCCCGACAATGATGCGCCTTCTGTCTCGAGAGTCGCCTCAATCAGTGCACGCCCCATTCGACCAGATGCACCAGTGATAACAATGTTGGTCATTAGAACTTCATCTCATCAAAGAACGATTTCACACTATCAAACCATCCTTCGCGCTTCGGCGCATGGGTTTTGTGATTGAGCGTTTCATGTAGTTCTTCGAGGAGCTCACGCTGTTTTGAAGTTAGATTGACAGGTGTTTCTACCATGACGCGGCACATTAGATCGCCCTGTGCCCCCCCGCGGACGGGTTTTACGCCCTTGGCGCGCATCCGGAATAACTTCCCAGTTTGAGTACCTACTGGGATTTTTAGCATAACCCGACCGTCAAGGGTCGGGACCTCCAGCTCACCACCAAGTGCCGCGTCTGTAAATGAGATTGGTACTTCGCAATACAGATCTTTACCATCACGTTTAAAAATACGGTGTTGTTTTACGTTCACCTGAACGTAAAGATCGCCAGATGACCCACCATTTACACCCGCCTCACCTTCACCGGATAAGCGAACGCGATCGCCGGTATCGACACCTGCAGGGATTTTCACAGACAGTGTCTTGGTCTCTTCCTTCCGACCCTGGCCTCGGCAATCACTGCATGGATCTGTAACGACTTTACCCTGGCCCTGGCATCGCGGGCAGGTCTGCTGAATCGCAAAGAAACCTTGCTGCATCCGGACCTGACCCTGGCCGTTACAGGTCTGGCAAGTCTTGGGAGATGAACCAGGCTTTGCACCACTGCCGTGGCAAGTATCACATTCGGCAAGCCTCGGAACACGAATCGTTTTTTCGATACCGAAGACAGCTTCTTCAAGGGTCAGGTCAAGAGTGTATCGAAGGTCGCTACCCCGATGGACTGAGGAGCGCCCGGCGCCACCTGGACCCGCACCCCCAAAAATGTCTCCAAAGACATCTCCAAAGATATCCGAGAAGCTCGCTCCGCCCCCGTGGAAACCGCCGCCGGGACCGCCCATTCCACCCTCAAAAGCATCATGGCCATAGCGGTCATACGCGGCACGTTTTTCGGTGTCCGATAGCACTTCGTATGCTTCAGACAACTCCTTAAACTTGACTTCTGCCTCAGCATCACCCGGGTTGCGATCCGGGTGACACTTCATTGCGAGTCGACGATAGGCCTTTTTCAGCTCTCCTTCAGAGACGTCAGAAGAAACCCCAAGAGTCTCATAGTAATCACGCTTGGCCACTCAGCTCCCCTTCCATGGAATCAGAGTCATCCGACTCACTTCTTCTCGTCGTCCTTAACTTCTTCAAACTCTGCATCAACTACATCATCTTCAGGCTCCGACGAGCCTGCGTCCGTACCTGTGTCAGTCGTGCCCGCATCTGCTGTCGCGTAAAGCTTCTCAGCAATCTTTGCTGACGCCTCCGTCAACGCAGAAGTCTTCGCTATGATCTGGTCTTTATCGTCTGCTTTCAAAGCCTCTTCGAGCTCGGAGATTGCCGACTCAACTGGTGCTTTCTCTTCATCCGTCAGCTTCTCGCCAGCGTCCGCCATAGACTTCTTAGTCGCATGGATCATGCTATCGGCAGTATTCCGCGCACTAATCATCTCTTCAAACTGCTTATCCGCCTCCGCGTTTGCCTCAGCATCTTTCACCATCTTCTCGATTTCTTCGTCCGAGAGGCCTGATGATGCTTTGATCACAATCGATTGCTCTTTGCCGGTCGCCTTATCTTTTGCGGAAACGTTCAATATCCCGTTCGCATCAATGTCGAAAGCTACTTCAACCTGCGGCATACCGCGCGGAGCCGGCGGGATATCAGCCAAGTCGAATCGACCCAACGACTTGTTCTGACCCGCCTGCTTACGCTCGCCTTGTAAGACATGGATTGTTACGGCGGTTTGGTTGTCTTCTGCCGTCGAGAAAACTTGTGTCTTTTTCGTTGGGATAGTTGTGTTCTTTTCAATGAGGGCGGTCATCACTCCACCCATAGTCTCGATACCAAGAGATAATGGTGTGACATCAAGAAGTAGGACATCTTTCACGTCACCAGCCAAGACCGCGCCTTGGATTGATGCTCCCATTGCAACCGCTTCATCTGGATTCACATCACGACGAGGCTCTTTGTTGAAAAATGCCGTTACTTTTTCTTGAACCAGTGGCATCCGTGTTTGACCACCCACGAGAATGACGTCATTAATTTCCGACGTTGAATGTCCGGCGTCTTCAAGTGCTTGCTTCACAGGCGCCAGAGTCCGTTCAACCAAATCCTCCACCAATGACTCAAGTTTCGCACGCGTCAACTTCACGTTGAGATGCTTTGGCCCGCTCGCATCTGCAGTAATGTATGGAAGGTTAACGTCAGTTTGTTGACTCGAGGACAGTTCGATCTTCGCTTTCTCGGCGGCCTCCTTCAAACGCTGCATTGCCAAGGGGTCACCCTTCAAATCCATCCCCTGATCTTTCTGGAATGACTCTGCCAAGTAATCGATGACACGAAGATCAAAGTCTTCACCCCCAAGGAAGGTGTCGCCGTTGGTCGATAACACTTCGAACTGATGCTCGCCGTCAACTTCGGCGATCTCGATGATTGAAATGTCAAAAGTACCGCCACCAAGATCGTATACCGCGATTACAGAGTCACCACGCGCTTGGTCCATTCCGTACGCAAGCGCTGCGGCAGTTGGTTCGTTAATGATCCGCTTTACGTCAAGGCCCGCAATCTTACCCGCATCTTTTGTTGCCTGACGCTGGCTGTCATTGAAATAAGCGGGGACCGTAATCACCGCTTCAGCAACCGCCTCGCCAAGATAATCTTCCGCAGTCTTTTTCATTTTCTTTAGGACTTCGGCGGAGATTTGAGGAGGAGCAAGCTTGTCGCCCTTCACGTCAATCCACGCATCGCCGTTGTCGGCACCAACTATTTTATACGGCACCATTTTGATATCTTTCTGAACAACATCGTCGCTGAATTTCCGGCCGATCAGGCGCTTCACAGCGAAAAGTGT
>JBMZTF010000066.1:0-8298 GCA_049623565.1 Litorivicinaceae bacterium | reverse complement strand
TGCGGTGGGTCACGAGACAGATTCTGGTCTGACAGATCTGGTAGCCGACGTTCGTGCAGCGACACCGTCACAAGCCGCAGAAATGGCGACCCCCGACATGGCGGATATTGTGAGACAACTTTCCCAATATGAGAGCCGACTCACATCACGTGCGGATACACTAATTTCGCTCGCGCAGCAGCGCCTTGAGCTGACGGCATACAAACTATCAACGACGGTCACCCGGCAGACACAACAGTCTCGTGAACGCTTGAGGCAACTGGAAAACAAGTTGGTTGCCCCCACCGAATACATCGCCTTAAAACGACACGACGTAGCCTACCTCGCGAAGCGTTTGTCGCACGCCACCGATCAGGCAATGAAGAGCTCACAGTCCACTCTTGCGCATCTCTCTGCCCAGCTGAGCACCCTAAGTCCGCTCGCGACTCTCGGTCGTGGGTACGGCATCGTATTGAGAGGCGATACAGAGACTAATCGTTCGATCGGCTCCGTTGAGGATGTGGCGGAGCAGACACCGGTTGAAATCCGACTCAAAGATGGCAAGCTCGGTGCCACCGTCGATCATATCGTAAAGGACCCACCATGAGACTGCCTCTATTTGCACTAGTTTCACTGTGTTTAACAACTACAGCGACCGCGATTGAAGACTTGCGCGTACCAGGCGGGGTCGCTGTTATTCCGATCGAATCCGAGGCGCGCCCGACGTTTAACGGAAAACCGGTTTTAACATTTCGAGACAACGGCCAACATGTTGCTGTGGTTGGGCTCGCGCTATCGCTTGAGCCGGGCGAGTACATGCTTCAGCACATGGGCAAGCAGATACCCTTTCAAGTCCACCCAAAAAAATACCTCGAACAAAGAATTTATCTCGAAAACAAAAGACACGTGACGCCCAACACACTCGACCTAGACCGAATCAAAGGCGAATCACAAAAACAACGTGGGGCTCTCGACGCCTTTGACGGGAATCTCGACTCGATACAAATGATATTACCGGTCAAGGGTCCAATTTCTGGGCCGTTCGGGAAACGTCGTTTTTTTAACGACCAGCCCCGTCGACCACATTCAGGAACAGATATCGCGGCCCCAACCGGCACCCCAATTAAGGCAGCGGCGACCGGACGCGTCGGTCTTATCGGTGACTTCTTCTTTAACGGACGTCTGGTCGTTATTGATCATGGAGAGGGCCTGAAAACCATGTACAACCACATGGATCGAGTTGATGTCAGAGAAGGTCAAGTGGTTGCTCAAGGGCAACCGATCGGAACAGTGGGCGCGACGGGACGAGTGACCGGAGCGCATCTCCACCTCGGAGTAATTCTCAACGGGGTCTCCGTCGATCCGGTTCTCTTTGTTCCGGAGATTCGCTCTCTTCCGCAGTAGCTAGCCCATCAAACGGAACAGCATGAATAGGTGACAGCCGGCGACGGTATAGGCCAGACGCGGACGCATCTCAAGGTACCAAGATGGTATTGGTAGTTCAGCCAAAATTGGACGATCAATAAACCACTGGGCAATAAATCCACCCCCAAGTACCGCCAGAGTGAGGTACGCTGGAAGCGTTATCAAACAGATCCATGCCGCGATCACGGGGGCCACAGAAATCAATAACCGTGCGCTCTGACGTGTGCCTGTGATGAGCGCCAGTCCCCAATGAACCCCACCCATAAATGACAAGATCGCTAGTGAATAAAGCACAAAAGCCTGAAACACGACCGATGCCAATTCATTTGAAAGCAACGCGGCTACAGCGCCCGCGACAAAGGGGACAAGACCCAGATATCCTAGCCGGACACCCACAGTCTCGGTCCGAGCCTGATCGTCGTCTTCTGTCATTCGAAATCTAACGCCATCTGTAAAGAAGATTCCTTTCTACCATAACGCGGGCGCGCCTGTCTCAAGCGGCTACCATGCGCTCTCAATACACGCTGGGCCTCAGGTCTCATATCATGCGTATCAATCCACAATCTAAGCTTGTTGCGTGCCTCTCGTGCGAGCTGCTGAGGATCACCGATAGGCTCCGGGTATTGCAGCCCGATGTGGCATCCATACTTTTTCTGCAGGCTTAGGGACATCCGCCAGGGTTGATGGATCCATTCAGTCGGAACGCTATCCAATTCAGGAATCCAACGTCTAATAAATACTCCATCCGGGTCCTGATCCTGCGACTGTTTGACTGGTGAGTACATTCGGTTCGCATTGATGCCTGTGGTTCCCGACTGCATCTGGATCTGTGACCAGTGAATGCCCGCCTCGAAATCGGTAAACCATCGGGCCATCTGCATACCTGTTTTCCGCCAATCGATCCACAAATGATAGCTCGCGATCGAGACAAGCATTGCCCGCATTCGAAAATTCAACCACCCGGTTGAGGCAAGACACCGCAAACACGCATCGACAAATGGCCAACCAAGAAGCCCTCTCTGGAAACGTTCGAATCTCTCAGATTCAAGTTCGTGGGCAGGGTTCCTTAAACCGATAAATCCACGATGCAGTTCCTCGAACTCGAGTCGTGGCTCAGACTCTAGCTTCTGCATAAAATGACAATGCCAATGCTGCCGCGATTGAAATGATTTCAGGCTACGGAGCGCACGACCACGTCCTTGCTCACCCTTTAACTCAGTCCTTCGATCCGTGGTCCGCTGCCAAACCTCGCGGAGACTAACTGTTCCGAGCGAAAGATGAGCCGACAAACGTGAACACACGACCTCTCCCGTTAGAGGGCTCGACATGCCTCCTCGATACGTCTCACATCGGTTACCAAGAAAACTGCTCAAAAGTTCGAGTCCCTCCTGGCGCCCGCCTTTTTGGCCTGATATCAACACTTCATCGGTTACTGAAAAATCATCTAAGACATCCGAAGCACGCCTCGGAGGTGTGCCAATACCCTCGAATTTTGCTGATAATTCAGGTTGGGCACCGTTCATCAAGGATGCCCACTGGGCTGCCCAACCCTGCCTTTCTCGGAGACCTCGAGCCACGCCATGCTGACGGTATTCATCCCAAACCACACCATGGTCTTCACACCAACGTTTGACTCTCAGATCACGCTGAAATGTCCAGTCTGGTCCTGTTTCTTGGTGCGAGATGATTTTACAAAACCGGAACCGTTGATAGAGACTCTCCAATATCTCCTCTACATGACCAATTTCTACCCACAAGGGCTGACCTCGATTAGCTAGCTCATTTTCTAAAGACAGAACAGAATCCTTGAGAAAAGACCACTGTCTGCCGGAGGTAAACTCATTCGCCCAGTAGTCTGGTTCAACAACGTAAAGCGGAATGATCGGACCTTCACGTACGCCGGCACTGAGGGCCTCATGATCAACGACGCGGAGATCTCGCTTGAACCAAACAACAACCGGAGCGGTCATGGTAACCAACGTCTCCGATACGAGTGATCGGGATCATATCGGTCGGCCTGATCATTTAAATTGAAAATACGACCGCCCCTTGGGTCGGCTCCTACTCCTGCGATGTAAGCCCAGTTTCCCCAGTTACTTGCAACATCAAAATCCACCAACTGGCTCTCAAAATAGGCGGCCCCAAGCCTCCAATCGAGATTCAATTCATAGATCAAGTGGCTTGCGACTAGCTGCCGCCCACGGTTACTCATCCAGCCGGTCTCGTTAAGCTCACGCATAGCCGCGTCCACGATATCGCAGCCGGTGTGTCCAGTTTTCCAGGCCTCAAAACGAGTGTTATTCTGGTCACCCGACGGTTCTTGGTCGTTCGGGCCACGGTGTCGGAAAAGAGTCCAATCGGATGCCCTTGAGTACCAGCGGAAATACTCACGCCACAGGAGTTCAAAACGAAGCCAGTAGGTCGACTCGTTGGCGCCCTCGCGAGCCTCGTACTCCAACGTATCAGACCAAATTTGTCGAGCGGAAATGCACCCATGAGACAGCCAGGCCGATAGGTGGCTCGATTGCATCGGACCACAGAACGCATTCCGTGTATGCTTGTAATGCGATAATGCTTTCGCGTCTAAATAACTCCCCCAATGCGTTTTGGCCTGACCCTCTCCACCGCTCGTCCGGACTTCTGTCCGAGAGGACGACGCATAGTCAGAGGCTTCGGTCCATTCAACTGGATCTGGCCAAGGTTGGTTGATAAAAGACGTTAATGCATCGGTAAAAGATGGTGTATCAGGCACTATTCCTGGCTTCTTTTCCACCACCTTCCTGAACTTTGAGAAAGTCCCAGGAAGCTCATCGAGCCCGAACGGTAACTGCTCAGCACGAAATAGGTCATCCACGTCACTGACGATAACCGAATATCCTTCTGCTTCGATCCGCTCGTTTTCTAAACGTTCTTCAGTTGCGACCGGACGGTCGCAGACCACGCTCACGATATTCAGACTCTGTTGTGCACGATTTAACGCGCTGGCAGGCTCATCGGCACTCACCCACAGGCCGTTCCCACGAGCGACCAGTTCGCTTCTCAATGCTCTTAGGCTCTCAGAGCGAAATCTGGCCCAATGCAAACCGTTCCGGGGCATGCCGAACTGCTGATGACTCCAACGCCGCGGCTCGAGACACGCAAGAGGAATGACACTAGCACCACGCTCGAGGGCAAGTGTGGTTGCCCGTTTCAGGCCCGGGTTATCATCTACACGGCACGTGTCTCGGACCAGCCAGATCACGATCTCAGATCTCACTAGGAATTCCCTGGCGTCGACAACGCTCACCGCAATACACTACCGAGTCCCAATCACGCTCCCACTTCTTGCGCCAACTAAAAGGGCGCGCACATACGGGGCAAGTTTTAACCGGTAAATCACCTTTCTTTACTGTTTTACCGCCGCGCTTCAAAGCAATTGCTCCTGCGACTGTTTCGCAGCATCGCCTCCATCTGCCTGGACTCGATCCCGGAGAGTGGCAGCCCGAGCCTGAATCGCTTGCAGCTTATCATCTCCAAATCGATCAAGATTTCTCAGGATCATTGCCATCCGAGGATTGTTACTGAACCGGTCTCGGTGACGGTTTAAGAAATCCCAATAAAGGTAATTAAAAGGACAAGCGTTCTCCGTCTCTGTTTCCTTCACGTTGTAACGACAACCCTTACAATAGTCGCTCATCCGATCAATGTACTTACCGCTCGCACAGTAAGGCTTTGACGCCATGACGCCGTTGTCGGCGAATAAGGCCATCCCTAAAGTATTGGGTAATTCGACCCACTCATACGCATCGGCGTACACGGATAGGTACCAATCGCAGACCTCTTCAACCGCACACCCGGCGATTAACGCAAAGTTACCGGTCACCATCAAACGCTGAATGTGGTGGGCGTAGGCGTTCTCCCGTGTATTGCGAATTGCCTCGGACAGACAAACCATGTCGGTCTTCGTTTCATCCCAATAAAACGCCGGCAACGGCCATCGAGCGCTTAGTGCATTACGCTCTTTGTAGTCAGGCATATAGGCCCAATACAAACCACGTACATACTCACGCCACCCAATGATCTGTCGGATAAAACCCTCGACTGCGTTGATGGGCGCGGAACCGCTATGAAACGCGTCTTCAGCGGCACGGCAAACCTCCATCGGGCTTAAGAGGCCTAGATTAAGACTTGTCGAAACTAGGCTATGAAACAAAGTGTCCTTACCGCGGACCATAGCGTCCTGAAAGTCTCCAAAAGATGCGAGACGTTCATTAATAAAGTGGTCCAGCATCACGAGCGCTTGTTCCCGGGTCACCGGCCACATAAAGCGATCCGCATCCAAATCCCCAAAATGATCAGGAAACCGCTCATTCACAAGCTCAATAACCTCTTCGGTAATAGGGTCCAGAGACCACGAGGGGGGCCGCGGTGTCTGTCTTTGATCAAGAGCCTTTCGATTATCATGATCGAAGTTCCACTGCCCGCCCACAGGGTTTTTTCCTTCCATCAGCAGGCCGGTCGATTGTCGGATCTTCCGATAAAAGTGCTCCATCCGAGGCTGTTTCCGTCCTTCCAGGAAGTCTTCGAACTCTCGATGAGAACACAGGAACCGATCATCTGGCACGACCTCAAACGGTACCTTCATCTGAGCGACTAACGATTCAAGCTCTTGTTTCAGGCGCCATTCACCAGGCTCGGTTACGTACCAAGCATCGAATTGATAGTTATCCTGAGCTCGATGAACCTCAGAGACCAAGCTCTGGGTGTTAGAGGGGTCGTTGAGTCTGACGTAGATCACGCGACGCCCTGAGCGGGTTAAGGCGTCAGCGAAATGACGCATCGCGCTGAAGACAAGAGCAATTTTTTGCTTGTGGTGCTTGACATATGAAGCCTCCGACCAAACCTCTGCCATTAACACAACGTCTTCAGGCTCAAGAAGATTCAGCGACGACAAGCTGTCTGATAACTGGTCCCCAAGGACGAGACAACAACGAGCCAAAGATGTACTCCTGTAACAACGAGGGTGACATCCATGAACCTCAAAAAACTCAGCATCCAGTGCTTAACAGTGGTGATAGGCATGACGACTTTAAAGGCCAACGCGAACTGCGCCCCTCTCCTTGACCATTCGGTTCGGCAACTCGCCGGAGATCGAACCGATCGCTTGTGCGAGGTCTATCAAGGTCAGGTGGTTATGATTGTTAACACCGCATCGAAATGTGGTTTCACTCCTCAGTTTGATGGTCTTGAGGCTTTGTACAAAAACTATAGAGATCAGGGCTTTACTGTACTCGGTTTTCCTTCACAAGATTTTGGAAATCAAGAGTATGGGACGGAGGCAGAGACCGCGGATTTTTGCCGGCTAACTTACGGTGTTCAATTCCCGATGTATGCCACGACGCACGCTAAGAAAGGTAAAGCGAGCCCGCTATTTAGGGGACTCGCAGAAGCGGCCGACGGTGATTATCCTTCTTGGAACTTTCACAAATATATTCTCGATCGTGACGGACAGCTGGTTGGCAGTTTTGGCTCATTCACTGGTCCTACATCACGGCGGATCTCACGCGTGATTGAGGACGCTCTCTGATGAATCACTGAGGGTATTCTGCGCCCGCATAGCCGTCACGGCGCGCCGATAGGGTAATCGATACTGAGTCTGAAAAGCGTAATGCGTGTGGCTTATCGACGGTCACATCTGCCCACATAACCTGGGGGTGTTCCATCACCAGGGACAGAAGCTCGTCTGTCATCCTCTCAAGCAGCAGGAACCGATTCGATTCCACGTGCTGGATAACTTTTTTAGTAATGGTTCGGTAGTTTAGTGCTTCATCGATGTCATTGAATGATACCGCTTTTTCAGCGAGGTAATGGATCCGGATATTAATAACTACATCTTGCCGATTCTTCTTTTCATCATCATTTATACCGATGTAGGTTCGCAGCCTAAGGTCTTGAATGTGGATCTTCGCGACCTGATCCCGGTGAAATTCTTTCATTATGATTTACCGATCAAACGCAAAAACTCACTGCGGGTCGCTTGGTGTTCCCTAAAATCACCCAGCATCACTGACGAGGCCATGGTCGAATTTTGCTTCTCAACACCTCGCATCATCATGCAAAAATGCCGTGCCTCGATAACGACGCCCACGCCACGCGCACCGGTCACCTCTTGAATAGCAAGCGCTATCTCCCGCGTCAGATTCTCCTGAATCTGCAACCGTCTGGCGAACATATCAGCGATCCTGGCGAACTTTGACAGCCCCAGCACTTTACCGTTGGGTAGATAGCCGATATGGCATCGCCCGGTAAACGGCAGCATGTGATGCTCACACATGGAATACAACTCGACATCCCGAACAACAACCATTTCATCGTTCTCAGACTCGAACACAGCCCCGTTTACGACGGTCTCGAGATCCTGCCGATAGCCTGAGGTAAGAAACTCAAGCGCTTTTGCGGCGCGCTTAGGCGTATCCAGAAGCCCTTCCCGCCCAGGATCTTCGCCAATGGCTACGATCGCGTTACGGTAGGATTCAGTCAGTGAATCAATCATGGGGTCTCCACTTTTTTATTTCGGCCACCAGCATTTCAGGGGATAACAGGGTACCATCTCAACCTTACCGACCAACCGCTGCCCTAATACCTATGGCCCCTTTGAAAGAAAACAATAAATCTAAAGTAATTCGCAGTAAATTGCTTGTCGCGACCACTTTACTAATCGCCACAATCTGGGTCGCGGCGAATTTTTTGGACGTCTCAGGTATGCTCGCTGCACTCGCTTCCCTCCCAGCGCAGACTGCGGTTGTAGTTTTCTCACTAGGAGCTACCAGCTGGGTATTACGTGGGCTACGAACGTGGATGCTATTCGGACAACTTTCGTTGAGAGAGGCACTCGGTATGAGCTTTATACACAAC
>JBMZTF010000065.1:0-8301 GCA_049623565.1 Litorivicinaceae bacterium | reverse complement strand
GCCGCTTGGCTTATCAAACCGCGTAACTCACTGACCGCCCGGCTCTTACCGATGATCAAATTAAGCGCCATAGGCGACAAACCCTAAAGAGTCAATGTCCATAGGCTAGTCAGTATAGAGGAGGAGGCCTAGACCTCAAAATTTTAGTGTGATCCCCTACGCTTTAAGAGACTCAATAGTCGAAACGTAGATGCGGTGATGGAAAGCGGAGCCCCATTTTTCGGGGACTTGATGGATAGTATTAAACTGATCAAGCGTCTGAATATCTGTAGTGTGGGCGAGAAAAGAGCGCGTCTCATTCTCGAGTACCGGACCCCATGCCGTGGGGTCTTCGACATCTAATAATCCTGCGTAAATTTCCTTGAACAACGGGCCAGGAGAGGCCAACCCCAGGTTCTGCCGGGTCTCCATCTCCAGATCAAGCGAATTTTTTGGGTCAATGGTCCCGAGCATTTAATTAGCCAGCGTTTGCTACTTGCTGCTGTTGCAGAAGCTCAGGTACTTGCGACCAGGCTTCACGAATTTCGCTGATAAGACGCTTCACTTCCTGCACCGCTTCGAGATCATTTTTGAGGTTTGCGTGCATCAAACGACGAGTGCAGTAGTCATACAAATCACCAAGATTTGCCGCAATTTCACCACCCTTCTCAATATCCAAGGAACCCTGTAGTCCCAGCACAATGCGTATGGCACGACTAATCGATTCGCCTTTAGCCTCGATTTCGTTTCGCTCTATCTGACCCTCAGCGGCCGACAACGAGTCTATCAGTCCATCGAATAGCATCTGGATCAGTTGAACCGAATCAGCGTACGCAGTTCCCGCTTGAACATTCACTTCGCCGTAACTTGCCAGACCTTTTTTACGAAATGCCATGAACTCACCCTCGTTATCTATCTGTTTTGAGATACAAATAGAATCGGGAAAAGTCAGGAAGTCTTTAGGGTTTTTTCAATTATTTTGGGCAATCAGTAAAGTTTGAAGAACGACAAAGGTCAGTAAGCTGCATTGCTTGGGCTTGTTCCGCTTCATCAAGTACAAGGGTAGTCATGTAGTTCAGGTCAGCCGCTAACTCGATACCTCTCTCGGCGGCCAACTTCGACCATACAAACGCGGCTGAGGGACGCGGTGCTCCCAAGTCACCAGATTGCATCAGATAACCAACCATGTACTGAGCCTCTGGATAACCCTTAATCGCCGCAGCCTCAAACAGCTGCATCGCTGTTTCCGGGTTCGGCGTGGTCGCTTTCCCAAAATAGACCATGAGACCCAACATGTAGAGCGATTCGGGCAACTCCTTTTCAGCAGCTACCCTGAACCGTTTGAACGCCTCTCGGTCATTCACGTCCGTACCGTATCCTGAATAGTACAGAAGACCTAAATTATGATTGGCCTCCGGCAGACCCTGGTCAGCCGCCATAGCATACCAGCGCATCGCTTCCGAGTAGCTTTGCGATACACCGAGCCCTCTCTCATACATCAAGCCGACATTATTTTGCGCTTTGGGATTCCCCCCACGCGCAAGCGGCAACCACGACCGGAGAGCACTCGATGGATGACCTCGCTCAAAGGCTTTAACGCCAGGACCAACGTTAGCCGCCACAGTCGACGCAGCCAAAAGAGAGACTGTAACAACCAACGATTTAAAAAGCTTAACCGCCATCAACAATAATCTCGATGCGCCGATTTTTCGCTCGACCTTCGCGGGTATCGTTCGAGTCGATAGGTTTACTATCAGCATAGCCAACGACCGTGACGCGGCCTTGCTGTAGATTGGTGTTGCCCAAAAGGTAATCGGCAACCGCCGCCGAACGCGCGGCAGAGAGGTCCCAATTCGACTGGAACCGTTCGCTAAACGCGATGGGTACGTTATCGGTATGGCCCTCGACAGTGACCTGACCGCTGGTGGTCGAAATCGCGTCACCGACTTTGTTCAGTAGCGGCATAAAACCGGGCTGTAAATCAGCATAGCCGGAGCGGAAGGAGCCCTGCTCTGCGAGACGCACAATGATCTTGTCGCCCTCACGCTCGACCTCGGCCAAGCCCTGTTGAATTTCGTTGGATAATTCCATTCTGAGCTTCTCGAGTGAATCATCCACCGACTGGCTGTCGCTCGGGCCTCCCTGATTATCACCTTGCGTCCCGGCCGTCGCGTTATCGCCCTGACTCTGACCCTGCATTGACTGATCTGCAGTTTGCGCATCCTTTACGACGACCTCGGATTCAATCTGCGCTTGGGCATCAGCGACCTTAGCAAACATCTCGACCGTCTTCTGATCGATAACACCGGCGCTCAATGTCCCATTATCAGACTCGCCCTCACCACCAGAACTTGCCGGCGAAGTCAGCTCGACAACAATTTTTTCGTCTTCGATCTTGACCTCGACTTGACCCTCTGCGATCTCCTCAGCGAGGACCTGCTGGACGGTCTTAAAATCTTCATTGTTCTCAAAGTCGGCGGTCTTGTTGTCTGTCTGAGGCTCTACCTCTTTCTTCATTTGGTCGGTTGTTTCTTGTTTAACGACCTGTTGCGGTGTCGGTTTAGAAACCGCTGGCGAGAACTCTTGAGCAATCAGGCTCTGAGCCTTAGGGGGTTCTACTACAGGAACGAGACGCTGGACACCGAAGGCAGCCTTAAGGGAGCCGGTGATCTGTTTATACTTAGGAACATTCATTTCCGCAAAGGAAAGAATCAAAACAAAGAAGGCCATGAGCAGCGTCGCCATGTCCGCGAACGTCGCCATCCAAGCAGGGGCGCCTCCCTTACAGGGGGCACACTCCTCACACTTGACCTCGTCCTCCTCGGGTTCGGCAGGTTCCTCGAGAAGTTCTTCCTCGTCCTCAAGCTCCTCTGTAGGGAGATCCTGATCCTTTTCGTCTTCAGCCATGGATCAGCCTCAGTTACCCATCGCCGCCATGGCTCTCTCGCGGGCCTTGCCGTCCAAGAACGATCCAAGCATGTCGCCCATTACCCGAGGGTTACCACCATCGTTAATGAACATCACCCCCTCGATGACCAGCTCGTTATTCAGTGATTCCATACTCGACTTCGTCTTCAACTTCATCGCACACGGAATCAGGATTACGTTCGCCAGAAGGGCTCCATAGAGTGTGGTCAAGAGGGCGACGGCCATCGCGGGACCGATAGCTTTCGGGTCAGACATATTGCCCAGCATCAACACAAGGCCAACAAGCGTCCCGATCATTCCCATGGCGGGCGCAATCTCTGCCCATGCCTCAAAGAAACCGGCACCAGCCGCGTGCCGCGACTTCATCTGATCGTTCTCACGCTCAAGTGAGACCCGAATCAATTTGCCGTCGGTACCATCCACGAGCATCGAGATTCCTTTAGCCATGAACTTGTTTTTAATCTCTTGGCCCTCGAGAGCGATCATGCCGTCTTTCCGAGCAATCGTCGCGAGCTCACCAAGCTGAACGATGAGATCCTCTGGCTTGTCTGGATAGCCGCCGAACGCTTTCCCCATCACACCGGCGAACCCCAAAAATTCTGGAAGGGTAGAGCGGTACATGGTCGCCATAATCGAACCACCCATCACGATCAGCAGAGACGCGGTATCGACAAACGGTCCAGGGTCCCCCATCGCCATGACGATCAGGGCCAGCGCACCAATCAAACCAACGACGCTAGCGATATCCATTTAACTCTCCCCTCAAATCGATTTAGGCAAAATTTCCTCTGCCAGCATTGTATCGGCAAAAAGGGTGAAATATTTACACCACTCAACGTTTTCCGATTTCTTTCGATATAGTATGGGACTGACCGAGAGAGTACAGACCCTCGACTAATAAAAGGTGATTTATGCGTATTCTGGTAGCTTGCATCACACTACTCTTGCTGACTAGTTGCGACCGCTCGACCGATTTACCAGACTGTGTCGACGCAAAATCACCCAAAGACTACGGCAAATTCATCGTTAACCCGACCACAGGTCTCGCGCAACATGTCTCTGGCTCTGTCTGGTACCGCTGCATGGCAGGTCAATCATTCCGGGGCAAGAAATGCTTGGGTCAACCTTTGGAACTAACAAAAGCAGAGGCCGATTCCTACCTGAGAGACTTTTCGCACAAGACTGGAGAACGCTGGCGGCTGCCAACTCAAAATGAGTTCGAAGAGATTCTCGAGACTTCTTGCGATAACCCGCCTCTGAACCCTAATGTATTCCCAATGATAGAGGTCAAAAACTTTTGGCTAAGCGACAAACCTTGGCTGCAAAACGCGCGCTTTGCGTGCGCAATTTTCTTGTTCCAAGGGTCGACATCTTGTCGACAGGCTATACAACTCCAGCAACCAATATTAATGGTGCGCGACTAAATTTAGGCTGACCGATCGATCTGCTTACCTTTGATCCCACTTCTGGCCTCGGCGGGCTCAATGTCTGGATTCTCTTCAGTTTTCGACAGAAACCACTGGCAATGTCTGCCGTCGATGCTCATCACTTGAATACATGGAAGCGCTTGGCTCTTAAAATGCATCGCCTCACACTCGTAGGGGAAACGTGGGTCCCAACTGATTTTAAAGAAACGACATTTCCAACAGTTCGGCGAGTCAGTCATCTCTCCGCCTCTTCTTATAGATATCGGTGTAGTACTTGTAAGCAAACATTACAACGACACCAATACCGAAAACATAACCCACAACTGCACGACCATCGATACCGGCCGGAATTTGAAAATCTGGCCGAATCCACATCATCATCAGTACCGGTATGGCGACCAATAGATAGACTCTAATCAATCGACACACTCTGCAGTTGGGGCCACCAAACTGAAACACCACTTCCTCCTCTACTTGCTACCAGTTTAGCTCAGACTTCAGTTCTCTCAAATTTCAACATGAACTACCAAATCGCAGTACCAGTATCTCTCTCAATTTTGAGTCAATCATCTGTAAACCCGAGAAACTGAAAGTTGAGTCGACAGCCAAGTCTCTTTAAACTTGCTCCACCCAAAAACTACTAACGATAACTGGTTTTCAACCAGCGCTAATGGACAGCACTACCTCATGTCAGACAAAAACGGAACCGTCATCGTCACCTCCCCAGCTTGGGAGGGCCACTCTAGTCCGCTCGGAGCATCGCTAGCTCATCTAGCTGACAAGTACCTAGTTAACGTAATCCAAAGCCCGATCATGCAACTCGAGATGGTCAACGACGCTGTCAGGCGAGCGGTGCTGAGGGAGCTGGCGGATTGGGACGAGGTCAAGGCCGACTACGCTATCACAGTAGTCTGCTCCACACCGGAAGCCCCAGATGCGCTTGAGCAATTCGACGACCTATGTTTGGCCCTCCAGCTCCGGGAAGATCGACTGAAATTCGCCGCGATTGACCAAGAGACTGCTATCAGCTTGTCTGAGGTGTGTCACATTAAAGAGATTTCAAAATTCCATTTTTCAAGTGTCATGACCCCTGAAACCCCGGGCAGTATAAAAGATTTAACCGATCTCGTAGCTAAACGCGAAGAAGAACGGGAGCTGTGCCTCGTGTTCGAACCGGCTGAATCGTCAGGTCTTATCGCAAAAACGCTCATAGGAAACGGTCTGCGGGCAATCAGGATGGGATTTTACAAATATCGGCCCGTCCAGATGGCGAACCTACCTCCCACCGATAATGAGTCGTGGTGGGTTGTTGTAAACGATGCAATCGCGGTACCAGACATCGCCAAAGGATTGAAGAGACAAAACATGAATTTCTCGAAGATACGATGGATAGGTTGCCGCCCGTCTGTTGGCATCGCCCTCAAGAAGATACTGCCTAACGCTGAATTTGTTGAGGTCTCCGAGTTACGCCCTGACGTGGTACTCGACAAGATCAAAAACCACATTAACCCGGTCTTGTAGCGACCCGCCTGACTCAAGTTCAGTCAACGTTGTCGTCTATTTCAGTGTTCTGCTCCAGTAGGAAATTCAATGGCAGTATCGGTTGCACCGCATAAAGATCCAGCTTGAGAAGATCCCCCAAGTCATTTGCTATGTCTTGACAACTGTTGACGGCTAACAATCCATCGATTTCACCTTTCTGGTAACGGACACCGAGCTCAAATACCCGAGCAGCAAACTCGATTGGGATATAAGCCATTGTCTGCCCGTTAACTGTATTGACGGTCTGGTAGCAGGTGTCCTCGGTCGCGGCGGGTGCCGGCGGAACATCCTCACCGCCAGCGATGGCGATCATCCTAGACTCCTCGTAGCCCGCCCAGGACTTGGTACCGGCGACAAATACCTTGTCCATGACGACCCTAATCCTGACCGCCTGCCTGATTCGGAGCGCCCGCATCTCCCTGGAGTCACCGTCCAAGGCCACGGTCTGTTCAAAGGTCTTCCTTGCGGAGGATTTTTTTCCTGCCTCTGCGTCTCCAGAGTGAACCCAGTCGAACAAGCTCATCAGGCTACCTCAAAAATGTCAGCCGCTGTCGGTGGAGATTTTGTTGAGAATCTCTTCCGCGTTAAGTGAGGGTACCTCGAGGCTTCGTGATCCGCTGCACTTCTTCACAGCGTACGATAACAAACCATGATTAGAGCCTACCCAGACTATATCCGCAGTGTTTTTAGCTGCACGATTAAACCCTTCCGTAACACCCGAAACCGATGAAACGTCATTAATCAACACATAAATCGGGAGATCATTTTCTGGGGTCTTTTCAAGAGTTTGTTTTACGCCACCAAAGATAGGCAACCTTACTACTCTTTGTCTGGCGGCGATTAATTGTTTGGCGACTGTCCCAGACTCGTCTACCTCTTCTAGTACAAGGCATAACTCATTGTCTTCGGCACGCTCTGTGATCCTTTTAGCGAGCTCCATCCCACTTCCCGGGGTTTTCGTGGGGATCACGATTTCCTGGGGACCTACCTTGTCGATGTCACAAGCCCGCAAGACCTCTGAGAATGCTAGGGCCGTGTCATCATCACAGGCGCTATATTTCAAACGCTGAACCCTCAGCTTGATTGCTAAAACAAGGTCATCGAACTTAACGAATGCTTCGGGGCTCTCTGGGTTAGCGGCAATCAGGTTGAGCGCCCTCGTATCCTTCACCTCGTCCCAATCAGCCAACTCTCTCAGAGTAGCGCGCTGTCTTGCGTCGTTACTGAGCTGAAGCATTTTCATGGGCGATATCTGCACATTAACCCAAAACTTGGGGCCTGCCTTAGCCAAAGCATCCGCCAGAGGGTGGTCGCTTAACCCCCACGACGGTAGGGTAACAATAAGGTTAGCGATTTCGACGGCCACGGGATCACCTCTGTAATAGTCATAATTCCTCTAAACACAGTGACACATCTGTCGTTAGTAATCTACCCGACCTGAGGGTCGCTACCTCGAGGTTAGTCTCCGAAACACTAAAAGCATCTCCCATTAATGCAGGTGCGCTGCACGGGTCCACGGGAGTCTGATCCGATGATTCGGTAGTCACCGTTAGGGTAGGCTCGGCCGTACGTCTTCCAGCGCTTCCTTCCAGCGGTATATCCCTCAATGATGGTTAAATCACCGAGCTTTTTTTGGGACTGTATGGGCATCCAACCAAATCGCTTTTTTACGCTTGATTGTGATGCGGCGGGGGGTCGGTAGGTCCGGCTGTTGTAAATGTTACCTGTCAAATTGTCATGGCAGGTGAGTTGACTCTGGCTTCCAAAGCAGCTTGCGTACGCGCTAGGTACCGCGAGAGAGCCGGCAACTAGCCAAATCAGAATCCCAATCAAACCTTTCGCAGATAATTTCATGAACTAAGAATCGACCGACTCGACAAATCCTTTACCAGGGACAGTCAAAACACACTTGGCCATTAGGCCTAGACAATCAGGCGACCCCTTCTACACGACAATCACTGCGGGATAAGTGTCTGAGCTCTGTTCGTAAGCCGCGCGACCGCCGTCCCTAAGGGCGCAGAAATTTCAAACCGAACCGGCAACCAATATTCGCGAATCTGTCCCAGATACAGTGTTCTGGTTATTTCTGACTCGCCAAAACGGAACAACCCTGTCTTGGTAGCAAAGCCACCGATACGAGTCACGCTAATATCACAACGACGTGCCGGGCCACTGAAGTTTTTTGAATCTTCTGGTGAAAGGTCCACCAGACCACCATCTCGGATGCGGATATCATAGAGACGAATCCCATCAAAGATCCGATACGAGCCCTCGCAACGTTGTGTCTGACCCAGTCGAAGGCCAATCTCAAAAACAGGAGTAAAGGGATCGACGGTGTTGGTAATGGACTCTTCAGGCACCGGCGTAAGCTCATAATCACGTGGTTTCGATCGATAATAGTCAACACTGGGCCTTGGCTCAGACG
>JBMZTF010000064.1:0-8367 GCA_049623565.1 Litorivicinaceae bacterium | reverse complement strand
GTTTGCCATCAGAATGGAACAGTCAGAACCTGACAAGCGTGGTTCTAAGCACGCTAGAAAGCCAGCCAGATGTGTATCAATACTCCGCCGTATCAGGTGTTGTGTATGCCTTGGCGATGGAGTCCAATTGCCAAACAAGCTGAATATCTCCGTCACTTGGGGCGTGTAGCTCGATTGATTCAAATGTACATCCTGATCTTGATCCGTGATCCTCGCCAGACTAACCGGAGCCACAAATGGTCTGCGGATAGATCGGCTAGACATTTACCATCAGATCATTTTCTACCGTAGAGACCTGTTCCAGAATAGCGACGGCTCTCGTTTTAACGGGTCTGCCCGAACGTAAACAATTTATGGACTACGGTCGATAGGCCAACACTTGCTATAAACAATCCGATGGTGGCCGCCGTGACTGGCGTGTCGTGGATTCCGAAACGGATCGATTCAACAATGTAGGTAAATGGGTTGAGGACGGCTAAATGATAAACAACCTCGCTCGTCTCTTGGATTTGCCACAACGGGTAGAGCGCGCTCGAGAGGAAGAAGGCGGGGAAGATTACAAAATTCATAATCCCCGCAAAATTCTCGAGCTCTTTTACTTGGCTAGCCAGGATCAACCCAATCAAGGCGATGAAGTATGACGCGATAAAGATCGTCGGGAGGCTGGTAAAGAGGCCTGCCAAAGGAAGATCAACCCCATATAATATCGTGATCCCGATGAAGATATACGCTTGGAGTGTCGAGATCGTCGCGGTTGCTAGAAGTTTGTAGGTCAGAAGCAACCGTCGACTGATCGGTGCGGTCATCAACAGCTTCATGCTTCCAGTCTCACGGTCATATACCATGCTGAGTGATGATTGCATTCCGTTGAACAGCGCGATCATTCCTATCAGGCCTGGCGTGACATATAGGTCGTAGGTGATATAGGTCTCGTAAGGCGGTTGGATAGCGATACCCAGGACGCTCCGAAAACCTGCAGCGAAGACGACGAGCCAGAGAAGCGGGCGTACGATCGCCGATACACACCTGGCTTTTTGTTTGACGAAGCGATCGAACTCCCGATGAAAAATCGCCACCACTGGCGATACTAAACTGCGATTCATGGCACACCCACCAGCTCGTTGTAGCGTCCCATCAGTTCATCGAGCGATTCAAATGAACCTCCGAATACTTTCTCCCCACGATTCATAATTATCACGTTGTCTTCGGGCCGCAGCTCGTCGGGGATGTGTGTGCACCAGAGCACGCCGCATTCCTCAGAACTCACCAGGTCGTGCAAATGCTCTGAGAGTCTGAGGCGATTATCTATATCGAGCCCGGTGGATGGTTCATCCAGGAACAGCCAGCCAGGTCGATGAATCAGTGCTCTCGCGATCTCTAGACGTCGTCGCTGTCCGCCACTCAACGACCCTACGGGTCGGTTGATGAATTCACCCATTTGAAACACATCGATCAATTCATCTATCCGTGGCGAAAACTGATGTTGGACTAATCCCTGAAGCCTGGCCGCATAGATAAGATTCGCCTGACCGCTCCGCATAAGGTCAACGGTAGGGTCTTGAAAGACAAAACCGATATGACCGAGAGGGCTTGCGTCGTCGCGGTCCCACAATTTTTCGTTGATTTCGATCTGCCCGGATGTCGGGTGAACTAGGCCCGCGAGAATTTTAAAGAGCGTGCTTTTACCTGCCCCGTTCGGACCGAGCAGTGCGGTCACTGAATTTGACTGTAGTTCTAGTGAAAGATCTCGCAGCGCCTCTACCTTCCCCGCATATGTGTGGCTCAGGTTTTTAATTGAAAACTTCATAGTCCTTTGGGGTGATCCTGTATTGTTGAGCCGATCTCGTGATGTCATAGCGGCGTGGTGAATAAGCCTACCCGACATTAATCTAACATCAGACAGAAAAAATTGAGATTCCTCAAGCCGCTAGTTGGTTTAAGAACATCGGCTGGATACCGGGAATGTTTGACTGGGCTAATACCAAATTCTTGTAAAGAGGATTGGACACCCCTACTACTAAAGAGTAGGGTCCGATTATATCGCTGTCTGATTTGCGGCAACCGAAACGTTTTTCAGCGTTTTGGATCCTAGGGTGGCGAAAAACGTAGCTATTAAAGCAATAAAAATGAGGGAACGTTATGCAGAAGTCTCTGTACATTGATCCGGAAAAGTGCACCGGATGTCTCCAATGTGAAATGGCATGTTCGTTCGAGCAGACGGGGGTGTTCAATCCCTCGCAATCTCGCATAAAAGTCTTCAGTTTTGAGGAAGAGGGCCGAAAGGTACCCTATACCTGTACCCAGTGTGATGAGGCTTGGTGTATGCAGGCATGCCCTGTAGATTCAATCAAGCTTGACCCAGCCACTGGTGCCAAAGTCGTCCACGACGAGACGTGTGTCGGGTGTAAGGTTTGTACGATCGCGTGCCCGTTCGGTACTGTCAATTACGTAGTCGAAACCGGTAAGGTTGCAAAGTGCGACCTCTGTGGCGGCGACCCTGCGTGTGTGAAGGCGTGTCCGACCGACGCGATCACCTATGTGGATGCGAGCTGGACGGGTTTAGATAAAATGCGGAAGTGGGCCGGCAAGGCCAACGAAGCGAGTTTGTAGGGAGAATAAAAGATGGCGTGGACGAGAAAAATTCTGCGGGTCGACCTTACGAAAGGCACCTGCAAGGCAGAACCTTTGAATATGGAATGGGCGATGGACTACCTCGGATCCCGGGGCCTGGCATCAAAGTACTTGGTTGAGGAGATCGATCCAAAAATCGATCCACTGTCGGCCGATAACAAGCTGATTATGGCGACCGGCCCGATGACCGGGACGATTGCCTCAACTGGCGGACGCTACACTGTTGTAACTAAGGGACCGCTGACCGGAGCAATCGCGTGTTCGAACTCGGGTGGGTACATCGGCGCAGAGATGAAGTTCGCCGGGTGGGATATGATTATCTTCGAAGGGAAGTCATCCAAGCCCGTGTATCTCATGGTCGAGAACGACAAGGCTGAGCTTCGTGACGCGGCTCACCTGTGGGGTACTTCGACATGGCACACCGAGGAGCAGATCAAGAAAGAAAACCATGACCCACAGATTCGGGTCTCCTCGATTGGTAAGGCTGGTGAGAATCAGGTCATGTTCTCTTGCATTGTGAATGACTTACACCGGGCAGCAGGCCGTTCAGGTGTCGGTGCGGTCATGGGCTCCAAAAATCTGAAGGCTGTCGCGATTCGAGGTACTCAGGGTATCGGTAACATTGCTAACCCAGCGGAATTCCAAAAGGTTACTGCGGAGAAGAAGCAAGTCCTCGCAGAAAACGCCGTAACAGGTGAGGGTCTCCCAACATATGGTACCCAGGTTCTGATGAATGTGATTAACGAGCTTGGTGCCCTCCCGACTCGGAACTTTAAGGACGTTAAGTTTGAGAGTGCCAACGATATCTCTGCCGAGGCGATGGCTAAGCCTCGAGAGAGTGATGGCAAGGCACACCTGGTCACCAACCAGGCCTGTTTCGGATGCACCATCGCGTGTGGCCGAGTTTCGAAGATCGACAAGGACCACTTCTCTGTCCAGCAGAAGCCGCAATACCACGGCGCGTCAGGCGGTCTGGAGTACGAAGCTGCTTGGGCGCTTGGTGCCGCGAATGGGGTTAAAGACCTCGAAGCGCTGCAGTATGCCAACATGATCTGTAACGAGCAGGGCTTTGACCCGATTTCATTCGGCGCGACCGTAGGTGCGGTGATGGAGATGTTTGAGCGGGGAATACTGGACGAGAAAAAAATTGGTCTCAAGGCCCCGTTTGGCTCAGCAGAGGCGCTCTGTGAGTTGGTTGACATGACAGCCAACGGAGAGGGCTTTGGAGTAGAGATTGGACTCGGTTCGAAGCGTCTCTGTGAGAAGTACGGTTGCCCTGAACTATCAATGGCCGTCAAAGGGCAAGAATTCCCGGCATATGATCCTCGCGGCATCCAGGGCATGGGGCTGACATACGCGACATCAAATCGCGGCGCTTGTCACCTGCGCTCGTATACGGTTGCCTCTGAGACGCTTGGTATCCCGGTCAAAACCGACCCGCTCGTCACTGAAGGTAAACCAGGCTTGGTGATGGCCTTCCAGGACGCAACCGCCGCATTTGATTCGGCTGGTCTTTGCGTCTTTACGAGTTTTGCTTGGGGTCTCGGCGATATCCAGCCGCAGATCGACGCAGCCTGTGAGGGTGATTGGTCCGAGGCCAAGCTCCAGGAAGTTGGTGAACGGATCTGGAACATGGAGAAGCTTTTTAATTTGGAAGCCGGTTTCACCAAGGAAGACGATCAGTTACCGAAGCGTCTGACCACTGAGCCCGCGACGGAGGGGCCGGCGAAAGGCCTGGTTGCAGGTGTCCCTGAGATGCTTCCGGAGTATTACGAGATCCGGGGCTGGGACAAAGATGGTGTCCCGACGAGCGACAAGCTCAAGAGCCTCGGGCTGTAAGGCGGACCCTCGCACAGACCGAGATCCATCGGCCATGTGAGTAAAGCGATCGAGAGCCCTCCAAGCCTGGTGTTTGGGGGGCTTTTTAACCTTGAATACAAAAGAATAATTTGAGGCTAACGATGAAATATTTAATTCTAGGTAACGGGCCGGCGGGCGTCGTTGCCGCGGAGACGCTCCGAAAAGCGGACCCTAAAGGTAAGATCACGATGGTAGGCTCTGAGGACGAGCCACCCTACTCAAGGATGGCAATCCCCTATCTCTTAGAGGGCAATATCGACGAGGCAGGTACCTACCTTCGTAAAGCGAAGACACACTTTAAGAAATTAAAAATCACTAACAAGGTAGCTAAGGCGACAGCGATTGACTCCACTGCGAAAACCGTCAGCTTGGATAATGGATCAGCAGAGAAGTATGACAAGCTGTTAATCGCCACAGGCTCACATCCAATCCGCCCACCCATCCCGGGAATCGATTTGCCGCATGTGCATACGTGCTGGACGCTGGACGACGCAAGAGCAATAGCTAGCCTTGCCAAAAAAGGCAAGAAGGTGGTTCAAGTTGGGGCTGGCTTTATTGGTTGCATCATTTTGGAGGCCTTAGCTAAAAACGGTGTTGATCTGACGGTTGTGGAGTTGGGTGATCGGATGGTCCCCCGTATGATGACGCCAAAAGCCGGCGGAATTATTAAGGATTGGGTACAAAATAAAGGTGTCCGGGTCGTCACCTCAGCTAAGGTGGAGGCCATCGCGGCGCCTGGACAGTCCGGCAATTCAATCTGGGATTCCGTTAAGAGTCTGTTCGGTGGGCCATCACCTTCCCCCGTGGCTGATAATCAGATGATGGTCACTCTTTCGACCGGTGAAAAAATTGGTTGCGATCTCGTGATTATGTCGGCGGGGGTGAAGCCAAATATTGGCTTCTTAGAGGGTTCTGGGTTAGAGGTCGCTAATGGCATCTTGACCGACCGTAATATGCAGTCTTCGGTCGCTGATATCTATGCGGCGGGAGACGTTGCTGAGGCGCCAGATCTCTTCAGTAACTCGCCGATGGTGTCGGCGATCCAGCCAAACGCTGCCGATCAGGCACGTATCGCTGCCCTGAACATGGCGGGCAAGGCGGCGGAGCATGCGGGCGTCCTGGCGATCAATGTGTTGGATACACTGGGGCTGATCTCGAGTTCCTTTGGACAGTGGGAGGGCGTCGATGGTGGCGACGGGGTTGAACTATCTGAGCCAAAATATAACAGGTATATCAGCCTGCAGTTTAAGGATGATGTGCTGGTCGGTGCGACTTCGGTTGGTTTGACCCAGCACGTGGGTGTACTGCGTGGGTTGATCCAGGGAGAGGTTAGACTTGGTGGATGGAAGTCCACACTGATGGACGAGCCATTGCGGGTCATGGATGCTTACCTCGCCTGTGCTCAAAAGCCGATGGTATTGCATGGGTAAACAGACAGCTACATTTAAGCTGTACGCGGGTCTGGCGGAATTTCTCCCATCTGGTGCGGTAGATAATAAGATCCAGATTGAAGTGGGTGACTCCGACAGCGTCGCTCACATTATCCAAAAATTTAATTTACCAGAACGTCTCGTTCATCTGGTGCTTGTGGACGGTATCTATATAGACCCCGAGGAGCGACCGAATCGCATCCTAGCGCCTGGTGAGGTTTTGGCTATTTGGCCTCCTGTCGCGGGAGGCTAGATTTGTTTAGCTCTGGAAAACTCGACGTTCTCGTCAGGACCGTCTCAGCAACCCCAAAAGAGTATATCAGCGGACTCAAACAGGCCGTTCCAGACGGGGTCGTCGTTGACGGTGATCAGATCACTGTTCAATCCGGGCCAGTCTTAATTAATATCGATATCCAAGTATTACCTGATTACGTGATCGCACTGATGCGTCTGCCGTCTTTGCGAGCTAAATGGATCTTTCAGTCTGGTAGTCAAGACGAGCGCGCCGAGTGCCTTAAGCGAATTGATTGGTCAATGAAACGCGGCGGTGGCTAGGTGAATGATCAGCAACTCTTACGATATAGCCGGCAGATTGTCCTGGATGGTTTTGACACGGACGGTCAAGAGCAGTTGTTGAGTTCTCATGTCCTGGTCGTGGGAATGGGGGGGCTAGGTTCCCCAGCAGCCAGTTATCTGGCCTCAGCGGGCGTCGGTCAGCTTACTGTTTGTGATTTTGACGAAGTCGAATTGTCGAATCTCCAGCGACAAACCCTTCACCGAGATTCACGCATCGGAATGAACAAAGCGTTGTCTGCGAAGATTGAGCTCGAGGCGATTAACAAGGATTGCCGAATCAACCCGGTGACTGACCGGATCGACCCAGGCGTTCTGGATCAGCTCATCGCGGGTGTCGATGTGGTTGTCGATGCGTCGGATAATTTTGAAACCAGGCACGCGATCAATCGTGCCTGTATTAAATATTTAAAGCCATTGGTCAGCGGGACTGCTATTAACTATGTAGGGCAGATCGCGGTGTTTGATTTGCGCGACCAAGCCGCCCCCTGTTATGCATGCTTTGTTCCTGAGGACACACCTAAAACCGTCGATCATTGCAGTGGTTCAGGAGTCTTGGCCTCACTAACCGGGACGATAGGCAGTATGCAAGCGACTGAGGTTATAAGTTTGATAGTTTCGGGAGCAAGTCGCCTTTCCGGGCGTGCGCTTCTTTATGACGCCCGCGAGTCGGAGTGGAATACGATCCCCATAGGAAAACGAGAAGCATGTTCAGCCTGTGTTTGAGAATTAGTCTCTTACGGTTATGGCTCCCATATAGTTTTACTATGTCCCGTTTTTATTTAGGTTTTGTCTAATTAATTGCCAAGACGTGAATTATGTGATTAAGTTCGCAAGTCGTTACGGAGTGCGGCTCGCCTAAATAACAAGGACGGAGCTAGCTCCGTTTTTGCGTTTTGGGACTCTGACACGGAGGAAATACTAGAAACATAAAACTTGTTCCAGTGCCTGAGGAGGCAAGACATGACATTTACAAAACTGATGAAGGGCCTTGTGCCTGTGGGTCTGCTCGCCGCGCTGCCATCAACAGCGCTTGCGGCTGCCAACCTTCAATCAGATGATTTCGTGGGAATATCATTCTGGTTGATTTCAATGGCCTTGATGGCCTCAACAGTGTTTTTCCTTTGGGAAACACAAAGCGTCGATGGGAAGTGGAAGACATCGTTAGTGGTATCGGCCCTCGTGACCTTTATCGCAGCGGTTCACTACTTCTACATGCGAGACGTTTGGATTACCACCGGTGAAACGCCGACCGTATATCGTTATATCGACTGGTTGTTGACCGTGCCGCTCCTGATGATCGAATTCTTCTTGATTCTCAGAGCAATAGGTAACGCGTCTGGTGGCATCTTCTGGCGCCTCCTCATTGGTACTCTTGTAATGCTTGTTCCGGGCTACATGGGTGAAGCAGGCTACATCAACGTGACCGTTGGTTTCGTAATAGGGATGCTGGGCTGGTTCTACATCCTGTATGAAATCTTCGCCGGTGAGGCTGCGCAAATGGCCGCAGAGCAAGCACCTGAAGCAGTCCAGAGTGCGTACGGGACCATGCGTATGGTTGTTACCGTCGGTTGGGCAATTTACCCACTGGGTTACGCGCTGGGCTACTTCGTCTATGTTGACGATATGGGCAATACCACTGCAGCAGCCAGTGAGGCTCTCAACATCGTTTACAACCTCGCTGACGTAGTTAACAAGATCGCATTCGGTCTGTTGATATGGTACGCAGCGACTTCAACTAGCAAAGCTACAGCGACAGCTTAAGCTTCTACGGAGCCTCTTCGAGGCTCCGTTTTCCATGCGTTCATTTGATTTGAGCGCATGGAAAACGGTATCAATAATAATAAGCCAGGGATGGGGTGATTCGAGGGAA
>JBMZTF010000063.1:0-8395 GCA_049623565.1 Litorivicinaceae bacterium | reverse complement strand
CTTACTGGATCGCGGTGCTTCTCCCCAAACTGTGCGATCAATTGTCCGTCCGAGGTAAAGATCTGGAGCGGTGTTTGCAATTTTACAGTGCGCAAGGATTCTACATCTGGAAGCCCCGGTTTTAGATAAAGATAACCGCCAATCAGTGTTGCTACTGCCAATAGCGCTGATGTGAGTGCGAGGCTGGTTAAAAACCGTATGTGGTTGGTCACGATGCTTCCATTCCAAAAGTTGAATCAAATTGTACCTAAATTCAAAGTTTAATATCGATTTGAAGAATTCTAATTTTCCGCCAGGCACTCTGGGATTGGACGGCCTCGTAAAACTGACATTCGATATCACCTCGTAGCTTAACGAGGGGTTTATTTGTTTTATTGGATAAATGATGGAGATCGTCGTTGCTGTCTCACGAACCAATGCCAAAACGAAAAGAAACAATTTCGAGGATAAACACTTCGATTTGTGACAGGTTCAAATGCTGGGTGTCATAACTCAATTGAGGCGGCGTCGAGGCTTTAGACCAGAACTGCTAGTATCTATTATGTCGAACGTTTTTAACCCGAGGTTCCATGCCAAACATTTCGTCTCCACTCATTTTGATCGGCCCAACCGGTGCTGGTAAAACGACCGTTGGTCGTTTGCTCGCAATGAAATTGAAGTTGCCGTTTCTCGATTTGGATGAGGAAATTGAGGCTCGTTGTGGTGCCGATATCCCTTGGATTTTCGATGTAGAAGGGGAAGCTGGTTTTCGCGGGCGTGAAGCACGGGTCTTTGGGGAGCTTGTCAGCCAAGGCGCTGTCGTTGTGTCGACCGGAGCGGGCATTGTGTTGCGTCATGAAAACCAACAACTATTGACAGCGCATCAAGATCATGTGATTTGGCTAAAGGTTGATTTGCAAACTCAGTTTGACCGCTTAAAAAATGATAAGAATAGACCTTTGTTAAGGGTGGCTGACCCTAAAGCAAAGTTGAAAGCCATGGCAGAAGTGCGAGAGCCATTATATTGCGCGTATTCATCGATACACGTGCAGACGCGGCGAGCGAATCCATCTATCGTGGTACGCCAAATTATCGAACGAATGAAAGGTCAGAGTGATGAGAACGCTTGACGTTGAATTGGGCGATCGTACGTATTCGATCCATATCGGACGCGGTCTGATTGACTCTGATCTTCTGTCATCGGTCGTTCGGGGCCGTCAAGTAATGGTCGTGACTAACGAGAGTATAGCTCCGCTATATTTAGATCGAGTTGTTTCTGTATTAAGCAATTTTGAGGTGGCTACGGTGATTCTGCCAGACGGGGAAAGTCACAAGCATATCGCTACTCTTGATCTTATTTTTTCAGAAGCGCTTACCCATCGATTTTCTCGAAACGCAACTATGATTGCTTTGGGTGGTGGTGTCGTTGGAGATATGGTTGGCTTTGCCGCAGCAACCTATCAACGCGGTATTGATTTTGTACAAATTCCAACAACCCTTCTTTCGCAAGTTGATTCATCCGTCGGTGGGAAAACAGGAGTCAATCATCGCCTAGGTAAAAATATGATTGGCGCTTTTCATCAGCCGATCGCAGTGGTTATTGACACGGATGTGTTGGCCACGCTTCCTGAAAGAGAAATGTCTGCCGGCATGGCTGAAGTTATCAAGTACGGCCTTTTGGGAGATTGTGATTTTTTAGCCTGGATTGAATCGAACATCGATTTGTTAATGACTAAGGATGCGGAGACACTTTCTAGTTCTATCGAACTCTCGTGCCGAATGAAGGCTGATATTGTGTCTCGCGATGAGCGTGAGGGCGGTGTGCGCGCTCTGCTTAATCTTGGTCATACATTTGGCCACGCAATTGAAGCACACCTAGACTATGGCGATTGGCTTCATGGTGAAGCAGTCGGTGCTGGTATGGTGTTGGCCGCGCGTTTGTCAAAGGAGATGGGTTTGCTTTCGGAGGTTGATGTTACTCGAGTAATCGCTGTTTGTGAGCGCGTAAATCTGCCAGTGCGACCGCCACAAGGAATGACACCTGACGATTTTATAAAGCATATGGCTGTCGATAAGAAAAATGTCGATGGACAGCTACGCCTCGTGCTGATGCGGTCTTTGGGTGAAGCATATGTCGAAGACCATGTGTCAGCCGAAACGCTTCTTGATGTACTCAACGCGTGCTGTCATTAGTTCGATCCCAACAAGCATGTGTTGAAAGAATTTGCTCCGCTGTTCGCTGGGCGAAACGGCTCGTTGTGCTTATCGGGGCAACTGGTCAAGGAAAGACTTCGGTTGTCGAGGCACTTGTCCTGCGAAGTTCTGTGAATCCACTGCGTCTTCGGGGCAAGCTGATTTCAGATCGAACTGATGCGGTCTTGCGTATGATGGGCTTGGTCGGGTTGCGTCCGGAAGGCAGTGACATCGAGATGCTATTAAGACTTCAGAATAAGCAGCCGATGGGAATTGAATATGGGATTCCTGAAATTATTGTAGATGACGCAGATCACCTCCCCAATGATGTGCTAAGACTCTTCCGTGAGCTGAGTTCAGGCGCATATGGTCGACGCTGGTCGATTTTGATAGTCGGAGAGGAGGCCTTGGTCCAACGTCTTCAAGCACTAAACCCAAAACCTGCACTACCGAGTGTTATTCTCCTACCAAGGTGGGATCAATATGATTTAGAAGAAGCTTGCGCCAAGCTATATCCACCGACGGATTTATCTGCACGGGCGAATGATCTGCTACAAAACTACTCCATGCATCCAAAACAATTGCTGAGAGCAGTGGCCGACGGTGCCCTAGTGTCTGGTGTAAACACTAGGGCAGAGCATGGTGCTGAACCGTTTTCCGTGCAACGTATTACATTTACGGCAACCGTTGTTGTCGGCATCATCATTGCATCGTTAGTTGCTATTTTGATATTTGTCCAAATAGATAGGGAAGAGACTGCGGCCTCAAAGGATACGATTGTCCCCTTGACCTCAACTGAACAGTAGTTTCGAGCGTAATACCATCCATTTGCTCAGCGGTCACGAGAGTCATATACTACGCGGCCTTTTTCTTTGGGGATTCAGTTGTTTGGGTCCAGTCGACGTAAATATTTTGCCGAGCTTGCTAGAACTAAGGTCGCCAGATTAGTCGTTCAATTTCCGCGGGACGCGAAGCGGCCCGCACTATTTGAGGTTGCGGCCCTGATGGCCGTGTATTTTAGGAAAAGCATATGGCCAAAGGTCTTTATACACCTGGTGAGTTTCGCGACAACTGCGGTTTTGGTTTGATCGCGCATTGTGAGGGCGAGGCAAGTCACGATCTATTAATGACGTCAATCCAAGCGTTGACGCGGATGACGCATCGTGGCGGGATTGCAGCCGATGGCAAGACAGGTGACGGGTGTGGATTGCTGTTTCAGATGCCAGATACATTTATGCGTCGGGCAGCAAAAGAAGCTACTGGGGCTGACCTTGGTGCATTATTCGCCGTGGGGATGGTCTTTGTGTCAACTGATGCTGCGGACGAAACTAGGGCAACTAAAGCGATCGAGGATATCCTCCAAGTCCGTAACTTAGCAGCGGCTGGCTGGCGTGATGTGCCGGTTGACCCAACCAATCTTGGTCCGATTGCACGCGGGAACATGCCTGTGTTTAAGCAGGTTTTTGTTGAGCCTCGGGAACAGAATAAAGAGCAATTTGATAACGATCTATTCATAGCGTCGCGACTAATTGAGCGTGCGATTGCATTTAATTCAGAGAACTATTTATGTTCATTATCGCGCCGTGTTGTCTCCTATAAGGGACTGATGATGCCCGCGGATCTGCCGAACTTCTATCCAGACCTAAACGATGCGCTAATGGCAACAGCGATTTGCGTATTCCATCAGAGGTTCTCGACAAATACGCTCCCGCGTTGGCCTCTTGCGCAACCCTTCCGATTACTCGCACATAATGGCGAGATAAATACCATCGCCGGTAACAGAAACTGGGCCAACGCGCGTGGTCATCTCTTCAAGTCTGACCGTTTGCCTGGAATTGATAAGATCCTGCCACTTGTGAACTCCACAGGCTCAGATTCATCGAGTCTCGATAATATGCTTGAGGTAATGGTTGCTGGCGGTATGGATTTGTTTCGCTCGATCCGCATGCTAGTTCCGCCTGCGTGGCAGAACGTAGACGACATGGATGCTGATTTGCGTGCATTTTATGAATACAATTCGATGCATATGGAGCCATGGGATGGTCCTGCGGGCATAGTATTGACGGATGGTCGCTATGCCTGTTGTTTACTTGATCGTAACGGGTTAAGACCTGCGCGTTGGGTCAAAACTAAAAATGGTTATTTAACGGTTGCTTCCGAGATTGGGACTTGGGATTACAGAACTGAAGATGTTGTTGCCAAGGGCCGTGTTGGGCCGGGCGAAATTCTTGCGATCGACACAGAAACGGGCGAAATGTTAACAGCCGATGATATCGATCATCGACTCAAGCGCCGCCAGCCTTACAAGCAGTGGCTACGGGAGCAAACGATCCGCTTCGAAACTGAGATGAAAGATCCGTTTTCGGACCTCAAAAAGCTCTCAGAGCGCGGTCTGCCTCCATACCTGAAGTTGTTTAGCCTGACAACGGAAGAGCGTCACCAAGTCATCAAACCTCTGGCTGAGACAGGCCAAGAGGCCGTTGGGTCGATGGGTGATGACACGCCGATGGCTGTGCTGTCTACAGAGCAGCGTCATGTTGCCGACTATTTCCGTCAGCAATTTGCGCAGGTAACTAACCCACCAATCGATCCATTGCGTGAATCGATTGTGATGAGTTTAGAGACTTGTCTCGGCATGGAACTGAATCCGTTCGAGGAGACTGCAGACCACGCAGAGCGAGTGATTTTGCATTCACCGATTCTGTCGGCTCCGAAGATGGATCGTTTGAAAGCAATCAATCATCCGAAGTACGGTCGCGTCCAGATTGAGCTTGCTTTCGACCCAGCACTCGGGCTTAAGGCCGCTGTTGAGTCAGTCTGCAAGCAGGCCGTCGATGCAGTACGTTCAGGGAAGACCCTGCTTATCCTTTCGGATCGGCGCGTGACCGAGGACCAATGGATTGTTTCTGCCACGATGGCGACCGGTGCCGTGCATCATCGTCTGATTGAAGAAGGGCTTCGATGCTCTGCAAACATCATCGTCGATACCGCTGAGGCGCGTGATTCACATCATTTTGCAGTTCTTCTCGGGTTTGGCGCGACAGCTGTTTATCCGTATTTGTCGTATCGGGTTATCAATGATTTGGTTGATTCTGATGAGCTCGTTGGTGACCCACTAGAGTTGCACCGCAATTACCGCAGAGGGATCAACAAAGGCCTGCTAAAGATCTTGTCGAAGATGGGGATCTCAACGATTGCTAGCTACCGTGGTGCTCAGTTATTCGAGGCGGTCGGTCTGTCAAATGAAATCGTCGACTTGTGTTTCAAAGGTGTTCAAAGTCGAATTGCAGGAGCAGATTTTTCTGACTTTGAAAACGACCAGAAGGTCCGTCAATCGCTTGCGTGGTCAACCCGGAAACCCATTCCGCAAGGTGGATTCTTGAAGTATATGCACGGTGGTGAATACCACGCCTACAATCCAAGTGTCGTTCAAACGTTGCAGCAGGCTGTGCAAACGGGCTCTTACACGATGTATCAAAAGTACGCAAAACTGGTTAATGAGCGCCCAGTAGCGACTCTACGAGATTTGCTTAAGTTCGAAAAGGATGCCGGTCGTGTAATTTCAATCGAAGAGGTTGAGCCCATTGAGTCGATTATGAAGCGATTTGATTCAGCAGGTATGTCCTTGGGGGCGCTTAGCCCAGAGGCTCATGAGGCCTTAGCACAAGCTATGAATGAATTAGGGGCCCGTTCAAACTCTGGTGAAGGCGGCGAAGATCCTGAGCGGTTTGGCACCAGCCGAGTATCAAAGATTAAGCAGATCGCATCAGGTCGTTTTGGCGTTACTCCACATTATTTGGTCAATGCTGAAGTGCTACAGATTAAAGTCGCTCAAGGCGCTAAGCCTGGCGAAGGCGGACAATTGCCAGGCGGTAAAGTAAATTCGCTGATCGCGAGACTCCGTTATTCAGTGCCTGGTGTGACATTGATTTCGCCTCCGCCGCATCACGATATCTATTCGATTGAGGATTTAGCTCAGCTTATTTTCGATCTTAAGCAGGTGAATCCAAAAGCATTAGTCTCTGTCAAGCTTGTGAGTGAACCTGGCGTGGGAACAATTGCGGCTGGTGTCGCAAAGGCCTATGCAGATCTGATCACGATTTCAGGTTATGACGGCGGTACCGCAGCGAGCCCACTTACGTCGATTAAGTACGCGGGTTCGCCATGGGAGCTTGGTCTTTCTGAAGCACACCAAGCGCTTCGAGCGAACGATTTGCGTGATAAAGTTCGGCTGCAAACAGATGGCGGATTGAAGACGGGTGCTGATGTTGTTAAGGCTGCGATTCTCGGAGCCGAAAGCTTTGGCTTTGGAACAGCGCCGATGATAGCTATGGGCTGCAAGTATCTACGGATTTGCCACTTGAACAACTGTGCAACGGGCGTCGCAACACAGAACGAATTACTGCGTGAACAACATTTTCGCGGGACAGTTGAGATGATTAAGCACTTCTTCACATTTGTGGCAGAAGAAACGCGTGAAATCATGGCTGAACTCGGTGTGAAGACGATGGCTGAGCTGGTAGGTCGAACCGATCTCTTGACTCAAATTGGCGGTCGCTCTCAGCGTCAAGCCAAGCTCGACTTCGCGCCGATTCTTTATCAAGGCCCAGAGCATGAGGGCAAGCCGCAATTATGCGCAGTCGAAAAGAATCCACCTTATGACCAGGCCCCATTGAATCGAGCGATCATTGCAGTAACACGTGATGCTGTTGACTCGGGTACAGGTGGTGAGTTTGAGTTCGTAATTACAAACCAGGACCGGTCTGTTGGTGCAACATTATCCGGTGAGATCTCGTTGGCCCATGGACGCGAAGGTATGACGAATCCGGTACGTTTGAATCTCTCTGGAACGGCTGGTCAAAGCTTTGGGGTATTTAACGCACCAGGCCTTGAGATGAACTTGCGTGGTGACGCCAACGACTATGTTGGTAAGGGCATGGCTGGTGGTCGCCTCGTAATTGCTCCGCCGGAAGGATCACAGTTTGCGTCCCAAGAGACGTCGATTATTGGCAACACTTGCTTGTACGGAGCGACTGGCGGAACTTTGTATGCCGCGGGCCGCGCAGGGGAGCGATTTGCTGTCCGTAATTCAGGCGCTACGGCAATTGTAGAGGGTGCTGGTGATCATTGTTGCGAATATATGACTGGTGGTTTAGTTATTGTCCTCGGAAACACTGGCCGTAACTTCGGTGCTGGTATGACCGGGGGATTTGCTTACGTACTTGATGAATCTAGAACGTTTGTTGATCGCTACAACCACGAGTTGGTCGAAATTGCACGGGTTAGTACCGAGCATATGGAACAATATCGCTCGCATTTGCGTTCGCAGGTCCGTGCTTACGTTGAAGCGACGAATAGCCAGTGGGGTCAAACCATCCTCAATGACTTTGAGTCATTCGTCAGTCAATTCTGGCTTGTGAAGCCAAAGGCAGCGAGCTTGGGTGATCTGTTGGCGTCATCGAGATCGGATGCGCAGTAGGAATCTAGAGGATTTATCACGATGTCCACACAGAAAAACAACGACTTTCAGTTTTTAGATGTTGGAAGAGTGGATCCTGCTAAAAAGGATCTCGACCAACGAAAGGGTGAGTTCACTGAAATTTATCATCCGTTTTCTAATAAAGATGCGGGATCGCAGGCACATCGGTGCCTCTCATGCGGTAATCCATATTGCTCGTGGAAGTGCCCCGTACACAACCATATCCCTAATTGGCTCGAGCTGATCAGCCAAGGTAATATTATGGCAGCCGTTGAGCTCGCTCATAAAACCAACTCGTTGCCGGAGGTTTGTGGACGTGTTTGTCCACAGGACCGGTTATGTGAGGGCGCCTGTACCCTAAATGATGGCTTTGGTGCGGTGACGATTGGTTCTGTTGAAAAGTACATTACTGATACAGCGTTCGCTCTTGGCTGGCGCCCCGATATGTCAGAAGTTGAGTGGACCGATAAGCGAGTCGCAATAATTGGTGCAGGCCCCGCAGGTCTTGCATGTGCGGATATTCTGGCGCGTGGTGGTGTGAAGCCTGTTGTGTTTGATCGTTACCCTGAAATTGGCGGCCTTCTTACCTTCGGAATCCCAGAATTTAAGCTTGAGAAATCGGTTATGACTCGTCGTCGTGAGATTTTTGAGAGTATGGGCATCGAATTCTGTTTGAAGACAGAAGTGGGTAATGACATTTCTGTAGGCGAATTGATGGAAACCTTCGATGCCGTTTTTCTTGGC
>JBMZTF010000062.1:0-8499 GCA_049623565.1 Litorivicinaceae bacterium | reverse complement strand
CTCCCGACCGTGACCAGTCAGTCTTCGACGTATTGCCCACGTCAGGAGTCAGAGATCTCGAGGCCAGCGTGCGATCCGGGATCTTTGATGTTGATGGTTCACCGGAGATTTTTGCGATGCCGGTCATGCAACGCGATATGATGGAAACGAATGAGATCTATGAGGGCCCCCTTGTTATCGAGCAGTCGGATACAACCACATTAGTTGTTCCTGAACAGACCGCCGAGTTAGACACTCAAGGGAATATAATAATCAAGGATAAGTAGAAGAGGTATTGATGATGCCTGCGGTCGAACGGTTATCAGATGAAATTGGTGTAAGAGTCAGCGGGATTGATCTTTCCGAACAACTCAGCACCGATGATTTCGACTTTGTATACCAGTCTCTTGTGGAGCATAAAGTGATCGCATTCTCTGGACAATCACTGTCACCAGAGCAGCATGTCGCTTTCTCTAAGCGGTTTGGGAACTGTGACGTACACAGTAACAATCAATATCTATTGGATGGGTTCCCGGAAATTTTGGTGTTATCGAATGACTTGAAAGACGGGAAACCGATCGGTGTTGTTGATGCCGGTGTCGAGTGGCACTCCGATCTATCTTGGCAAGTTGATCCACCATTGGGGTCCATACTTTATTGCCTTAAAACACCCGATTTGGGAGGAAACACAGGGTTTGTCAATATGGCTGCCGTGTATCAAGAGTTACCAAATCATCTCAAGGTAGCGGTGGAGAAATTGGAAGGAGTCCACTGTGTCAGCAAACTTTTAAATAGACGGGTCACTATCTCTGAGAACCGAGTTAATGCCCGGGAGTTTTATGCGCAGCAACTCGAGAAACATCCGCCGGTAAAGCATCCGCTCGTGTATAGACATCCTGAGAGTGAAGAGATCATCCTGTTTGCTAGCCCGAGGTTCACGATCGGAATCGCTGACCTACCTGAGGATGAGGGGCAAGCAATCCTCGACGAACTGTTTGCCGCAGTCGAGGAAACCAATGCCAAGCTCGAATATCAGTGGACTAAGGGTGATGTCGTGATGTGGGACAACAGAAGCGTCCTGCATTGCGCTATGGGAGGCTACAGTTATCCGGATATTCGCTTGATCAATCGGACAACGGTCCTTTGCAGTGAAACCACCCGCCTGCAGCAGGTGGTTTGAACGCACAGTTAAGAAAAATTTGTCTGATCTGGTTCAGGGTCATACGATCGTTCAGCTCTGCGTGCCCAACGCTCCCATGCACGTTCGATAGTGAATGATGTGCGTGTTCCGATAATTTGTTCTACCTCACCCTCGCTCAGGAAAGTGACGTCATCACCGCCGAGAAGATGGGATTTAAGCTGGATCTCCGCATTCATTTCTAGGTATACAGAGGCAAACACGGCCAACCGCAGGGACTCCGCTACGACGACGCAACCGTGACCCCGCATCAGTGCGGCACGCTTGTCACCCAGCGCGTCCGCCAAGTCATAGCCCATATCCATGGAGCGAACCAATAGGTTTGTGTCGCCAAACTTGTCGCGTGAGTCCCACACGGGTACGTCACATCCCATGGAAGCACACATGTGGAGAATTGGCTTGATTGGGGTCTTGGTAACACCAAAAGGAATCACGTTCATGCTGTGATTGTGGACTACCGAGTGAACGTCTGGCCTTTTTGCGTAGATCGCGCCGTGGATGAACCGTTCCGCGTATGGAGACCGACCTTTTTGATCGATTGGGTCACCGTCAAGAGTGAACTCCATCAGGTCATCCACCTCAATTCTTTCAGGGGCCCGAGATCTTGAGAGAAAATACCTATCATCTCGATCTGGGTGTCTTATGCTCACGTGTCCAAAGGCATCGCAAACATTCTCCCGGCCCAGGATCCTGTTTGCGGTCACGAGCTCATCAAGCTTTGCCTCAAGGTAGTTGGAAAACTCACTCATCTTTTGGTCCTTTTCTTTGTTTTATCCGTTTAATCATGTCGTCCGTGGCCGGTGGAGATTGAAGCTATTTCCTGGGAATTTTGTGGCACATCAGTACCCCGCCACACGACATGCATATCTGGTCTGAGTATGAGGAAGTCGAAACCATATAAGTCTCGAATACGGCTTGATTCGATCCGTACCTCAGAAACTGGTGCGCCTATCGCCTTATAGCTCTCTCGCAGTTGTGAGGTATCTAGCGATTTCTTGCCAAGGCACAGCAGAATATATGTTTCGGGTAATCTATCTTGCAACGCTGTCCCGTCATCTAACCAACAATGCGGAAGCCTCGACCCTGGCCAAACATTAGGACGATATTCACCGACTCGGTGCTCGGGCCCACCGGGGATGTTGTCGATGCACGGAGAGTCAACATATCGGTACCCAAGCTCTGCACCGATCATGCGGTTTCCTTTCCGTTGCTCCGAGTCCGCTAGTTGAACCAGCTTCTGCTTTGTCGATTCGCCGGCATCGGTGCCACTGAAGATATCGTCGGTCGCGATAGATCGCCATTTTTGACGGCCAACGTTTGCATAACGGGACGCACCAACGTTTCTATCACCGATTTGACGACGCTCTATTTCGTAAGAATCTAGAAGCTCTGGACCACCCCAGCCTTTGAGTGTCCCGATCAATTTCCAGGCAAGATCGAAGGCGTCTCCCACGCCGGTGTTCATGCCTAGCCCACCCGTCGGGATAACAAGATGAACCGAGTCACCAGCCAGGAAAACACGTCCGTCTCTGTATCGATCAGCGAGCAATAGATTCTGACGCCATGGGGCGCATGAGAGTAATCTATATTCGACTGGGAACCCGACAATTTCCTCAAACTTATGTTTCATCGCCTCCGCGTCTGGCGCCGTTGCGTGGAGGCTCCAGTGCTTCGTTGAGTCTTGCATGATGAGAAACGTGTGCTCGGTATCCGCCCTGTGATAGTGCCGTCCCTGGCCTGGTCCGTTTCCATGAGGTAGCCGCGCAAATAACTCTTCGCAGTAGAACAGTGCTTGCTGGAGCTCGAGAATCCCGCCCTCACCACGAAGCTTGATTCCGAGTTGTTTACGTATCGGACTCGATCCACCATCGCAACCGACGAGATACAAAGCTGACAGAGTCATCGATTTGCCGTCTGGATCCTTGCAGCGGACTTTTACCCCTCCATCGATTTGCTCAAACTCGACGAACTCATGGCCAAACCGTACATCGACAGAATGCAGAGCCTCAGCCTCCGCCTTCAGCAGGGGCTCGAGCGTATACTGGGAGATCAGTTGATAGGGTTCGAGAGCCATTGAGAGATCCTCGCAGGCTCGAATCCTCTCTCGGAACGCTTCTATGGATGGGTGCTTTTCCTCTAGGAGTGCAGGTTTTGTAAGGTCCTCTACAATAAAGACGTCCATGGGGCAGTCTGCACGCAGACCGGCATCACGAATCTTTTGAGATAGTCCGATGCGCCGGAACATTTCCATCGATCGGGCGTTGCAGCGCTCCATCTTTGGCAAAAACTGCGGCTCTGGATTCCGCTCAAGAAGAACCGTTTTAATCCCGGCCCTGCCAAGATTGATGGCAAGAGATAGGCCAACAGGCCCGGCCCCAACCACTATAACGCTTGCGTCCAAACTTGGTTCCCCGTATTGCGTTGCTTGTCAGTCGATTCCCATCAGCTCGCAGGCGTTCCTGTAGAACAGCTTTTCTTTGACAGCCGTGTCGAGCTCCATCGCGTCGATTGCGTTAATCGTTTCTCGGATATACATCGGGCCACCCTCTGGATCAAACGGTGCGTCTGAGGCGAACACAACGCGATCTTCACCGAAAAATTCTAGCGCGTGCTCGATTGCTTTCTTTGACCCAAAGCTTGCCGTGTCAGCATAGAATTCTTTGAAGTACTGGAGGTGCGGCTTTCTCAATGCATCCTTCGCGGCTCCGAGATCCCTGTCGCTAGTCCGTTTACCCATCTGGTCCCAGCCAGGGCCAACACGCCCCTCAAAAAATGGGACCATTCCACCCGCGTGGTGTGTGATGATCTTGAGATTAGGATAGCGATCAAAAATTCCGGAGAACACGAGACGCGCCATGGCTGCTGACGTCTCGTAAGGCCAGCCGAATGTCCACCAGATTTCATACTCAGATCGGTCTTCGGACTGGTAGTCAGCAAAACCTTGACCACGCGCTGGGTGCATCCATATCGGCTTGCCACTCTCGTTCATATACTCGAAGAATGCTTCAAAATCTGGATGATCTAATGGCTGCCCCTTGATGTTGGTGTATATCTGCATGCCAGCGGCGCCCAGCTCCTCAATCGCACGCCGAGACTCTGATGCCATTCCCGTGGGGTGATTCATGGGTGCTGTTCCGACGAAAGCGGGGAATCGGTCTGGGTACTTTTCACAAAGCGACGCCATTGAATCTGAGCCAACCATACTGAGTTCCAGTGCTTTTTCGGGGTCTGCGATCTTCTCGAGTGGCGGCGAAGCCAGGGTCAGTACCTGTTGGTAACCTTCGCCAAACATGTCCATGACCTCAAAGCGACGGTCGAGGTCTGTGATCATGGGCACCGCACCACTGCGTAACGTGATGTCGGTCATTTGGCCAATATGGCCAATCAATGCGTCAAAGAATTCGGTGGGCCAAATGTGATTAAAGATGTCTATTTTGCGCATATTGCTTCCATTCATGCGTTTTATATATCTATGAAAACCTTCCCATCCTGTTTGCACACGACATATGATTTGACTGGATCCATACATGGTGGGGCGGTGACTTCTCCGGTCCGGATATCAAATGCACCGTTGTGAAAATCACATTCAATATTGAAACCGTCCAAATAGCCTTCACTCAAAGAGCCAGGTCCATGACTACATAAATCGTCCAGGGCGTAGAAGTTATCCTCTACCCTGAAAAGAGCGATATCTAAGCCATTGACGCTAAATAATCTAGACTCGTTGTGGTCTAGATCAGATTCGGAGCACAATTCTATTAGAGCCATAGTGAAATTGAATTACCTTTAGATTTCTAAGTGTTGATATCGTACCATTGTCGTACAAATATGGATTAAGAAATCTAAATCGTTTTTGGCTGAAAGGGGTTAAGAAAAACTATGCTTTCACGTGAAGATAATGACCTACTCACCTTGACGGGCCCGGGAACCGCGATGGGGGAAATGTTCCGCCGCTACTGGTTACCCGTGTTGCTCTCAAGCGAACTCCCGGAGAATGATTGCCCACCGGTTCGCGTACAGGTTTTGTCTGAGCGGCTCATCGCGTTTCGTGATAGTGATGGTCAACTGGGCCTGATCGACGAGTTCTGCGCACACCGTGGCATTAGTTTGTGGTTCGGTAGAAACGAAGAGGGCGGACTCCGGTGCCCCTACCATGGCTGGAAGTATGACGTGAACGGAAACTGCACAGAGATTCCCTCCGAGCCAGAAGAGAGCGGTCTATGTAATCGCATCAAGCTAACCGCGTATCCAATGATCGAAAAGGGTGGAGTAATCTGGGTATATATGGGGCCGAAAGAGCACATGCCGCCTGAGCCCGAATATGAGTTCGCCAGCGTTCCTCTGGAGCAAACTTTTAGCTCCAAGCGCATCCAGGAGTGTAACTGGTTGCAGGCTATGGAGGGCGGTATCGACTCTTCACATGTGTCCTTCTTGCACCGCTTCACGATGTCTAAGGACCCCCTGTTTAAAGGCGCCGAGGGTAACAAATATAACCTGAAAGATTCAAAGCCGGCGTTTGAGGTGAAGCAGATCGACGGGGGTCTTCTCATCGGAGCGCGACGTAACGCGGAAAACGATCACTACTATTGGCGAGTGACTCCGTTTGTTGCGCCATGTTTTACAGCGATTCCTCCTCGGGGTGATCACCCGATCCACGGGCACTTCTGGATCCCGATTGACGATCACAACTGTATGGCGTGGTCATACGATTACCATCCCGTCAGAGCGTTGTCTAAAGACGAAAGAGATGCGATGGAGCGTGGTGAAGGAATTCATGTGCCGTATGTGCCTGGAACATTCAGGCCCCTCCAGAACAAAGATAACGATTACCTCATGGATCGTGATGCTCAAAAGCGTGGTGAGTCATACAGCGGTATCGAAGGGTTTGCGATGCAAGACGCATCTGTGCAGGAATCTATGGGCCCGATTGTTGATCGAACCAAAGAAAATTTAGTGTCGACGGATAACGGGATCATCATGGCTCGCAAGGTACTGAAGCGTGCTGTTGTCGCGCTGCGTGACAAGGGGCAAACTCCGCCAGGCGTTCAGGTTGAGGAGCAGCGCGTCCGGTCAGTCTCCAAGTTGATTCCGCGGAATGAAGACTTCCTGGAAGCGGCAAAAGAAGACTTCAAGGTCCGTGAGGGTGTTAAGCAGACCTCTGTATGAGTAATGGGGCTTCTCAGGCAACCGTAACCAGTGGATTCTGTGCAGAGCGCCACTCGGCGCAAGCCACTCGGTTCCGGATACAAAAACCCAACAGCTCGGAGAGATCATTTGCGTTCGTGGTGCATCCCAAGGTCATGGGTGTATTCACCGACTGCATCGGATCTGATTATTCAGGACCACCATCCCAAGCTGTTCTGTATACGTCAGATGCGGGCTTCGGCGATGTCGATCTGTTGTTCACAATAACACCGCCAGATTTTCTCACATTCGTTTGTCCGGATGCAGGCTGCGACGAGAAGCACTTAGACTCAGTGATCGCTCGCATAGATCGCTGGATGCAACATCGATTTATAACGACCATCATGGTCGATCTGGATCGAGGTAGGACCGGGTCGTTTACTTCGGATCAACTTACGGGTGATCTCAGGCGTATATCCTCTCAACTAGTGTGGGTAACCGACGGTCAGGACCTCAAAGAAGTACTGACCGCGTTGCGGTTCTTCTCAGAAAGCTAATCTCTCAGAAATTCTAGGGCACGTTTGAAGGCTAATTCAGCCGATGGCTGGTGATAACGATCATCGCGCGTATCGTTGAAGAATGCGTGCCCGGCGCCCTCGTAGATGAAGGCCTCGTGTGAGACGCCTGTGTTTGTAAGTGCCTCGAGATAATCATCGCGTCCGGCATTAATCCGATCATCATTTTCCGCGTAATGGAGCTGTAGGGATGCTCTGATATTGTTCATTAGAGAAGGGTCTGGTGCCGTCCCATAAAACATGACGGCTTTCTTTAATTCGCCGATTTGAGTCGCGCAATGATTTACTACCCCGCCGCCCCAGCAAAAACCGAGTATCGCCTGATCTTTGATTCTGGTGAGTGTTGTAAGACTGTTTAGCCAATACTGACTGATTTCAGTAACCTGCTCACGCGACACATCCTTGATGTTCGCGATATTTGTGTCGACGTCTCCTACCGAACCACCGACTGGTGCTAAGTAGTCCGGAGCGGCCACGGCGAACCCTTCGCTGGCGAACCGGTTTGCCACATCACGAATGTGATCATCGAGTCCGCGATTTTCGTGGACGATGACAAGGCATCCTTTTGGTGACTCAGGTATTGAGAGGTGGGCTTTGAGTTCCATGTTGTTTCCTCTATAAGTTAGTCATTAGGTGGGTTACGAATCCGGCGACGAACGGTATTGGAGCTGCGGAAATGCAGCGGATCATCAGAAAGCGAGGGCCGGCTAGATGAGTTTCATAAATGAGTATTCTATGAATCGCGAATATACACCAGGCCGTAATGAATGCCACCAAAGCCGCGGGAGCCGCACCCGATCCCGCCAAGGTCGCAGCAGTGGTAAATGCGACGGCTGGCCCCGCGGGAACTAGCATCCCGGCGAAGCCACCATAAAGTATCGGTACCCATCCAGCATCTTTTCCTAAATGTGTCGATATCAGTTCGGACGGAATAATTTGTAAAAGGAAGCCGGTCCCTATGACCACTAGAATCATCCGGGGAAGAAACTGAGCTATCTGTTGTTTGAAACGTTCATAAGCTCGCTCAAGTGATCCATCATCCCTCTGTTTCGCTTTGAATCCGAGGATAAGCAATAGCGCGACCAGTAGCAGCAGAGATGGACTCATCATGGTCGCTTATCGTCCTCATATTTACCAAAGACCCACGCGGCGAAGAGTCCAGCGAATGCGGGTAACCAGAAACCGGAGATAAAACGAAGTCCAGCTTGTTCCGTTCCCATCAAAGGGATATCCCATATCAAAATACGTTGAACTCCTAGCATGGACCACGCGGTGATGTAGGTGATACCTATTAAGTAACCGAGACCACTATTCAGAAACATATTGAGAATCGAGAATGAACTGGATGGTCCGCCAGGTGTAACCGCTCCGAGTACCGTAGCGTAAACGACCTTGACCCAACCCTTACGTTTCTGAATCGTTTTTTTAAGTTTCTCTGGATCTAGCAGTACCCAAAGCAGTGACGCAACGCCGAGTGCCATGGTGATTCGGGGCAGCATTCCCAGAAGCATTTCTTCTTGTACCACGAGGGCTGCCAGGAAACCGTCTTGACCCTTGAGGTGATAACAGTAGTAGGCGCCTAAAATGCAGAAGGCGCAGTAGGCGACCAACTCGATCGTCCTT
>JBMZTF010000061.1:0-8537 GCA_049623565.1 Litorivicinaceae bacterium | reverse complement strand
TCCGAATCCTGCAGCTTTGGTTAGACGGCGAATTGGTGTACTGGGATGAGGCCGATAAGTTAGTACGCGGGATCAAGGAAGGGCGGCAGTATCGGCTAGAGAACTTAGTCTCCGGTGAGCAACTGACTACCGTTACCTCACGTGAGATACAGCGTGTCAAAACTAATAATTCGCTCCGAAAGGAGCTTAAGCAGACTCTGGGTTTTAGGCAACTCAGCTCCGATGACAAGACGGCCCGGTTGTCCGCGATAACGGAGCTCATGAGAAAACCCGATTACGGCCATCTTCCGTTTTTAAAAATACGTGAAACACAGGAAAGTGATGAGGACGTGTCTCGAGAGCTGTCTCTCTTGATCGGACTGGTCCTTTTGGAAGGAAAGGGCGCTGACGAGTATCTGGAGGGGTTGTCGCGAGTATCCGGTGATCTTTCACCCGAGGTCAGAGACGGTTTGAGTCGTTTCCTCCACAACAAAAAGTTAGACCCTGAAGTTTATGAAGTAGCGTCCCGTGAGTTGGAGGCGATTGAGCAGTCGTTGATGTACTGGGGCATGGGCCAAGATCTGTTTTTCGGGCTTTCTCTTGGTTCGGTGCTCCTTTTAGCAGCAATAGGTCTCGCTATCACCTTTGGCGTCATGGGTGTAATTAATATGGCTCACGGCGAATTCATCATGCTCGGGGCCTACACCACATTTGTCATTCAACAGATTATCCCAGCAAATAGCTTGTGGTCACTCGTCGTATCCATTCCAGTGGCCTTCATGGTGTCCGCTGTCGCTGGCGTTATTCTCGAAAGGCTGGTTATAAGGCACCTTTACGGAAGGCCTCTTGAAACACTCTTGGCGACATTCGGGGTGAGCCTTATTCTCCAGCAGTTTGTCCGCACCGTCTTTGGCCCACTGAACCAGTCCGTCGTTACACCGGAGCTGTTGAGCGGGGCGCTGGATATTAATGCGGCGTTCTCAATGACCTATAACCGGGTCTTCGTCATCATCTTCGCGCTATCTGTTCTATTGGCTCTTTGGCTTGTCATGCACCGTACTTCGTTCGGTATGCGGGTGCGGGCCGTAACTATGAACCGTGGGATGGCCAGTTCGATGGGTATCCAGACAAAACGGATGGACGCGCTTGCGTTCGGTCTGGGGTCTGGGGTTGCGGGAATGGCCGGTGTGGCTCTTTCCCAATTGACAAATGTGGGCCCAAACCTTGGACAGAGCTATATCATCGACTCCTTTATGGTAGTTGTCTTTGGTGGGGTAGGCAATCTGTTTGGAACGGTCTTTGCGGCGTTTAGCTTGGGCGTGACAAATAAGGTGCTTGAGCCATTCAGCGGCGCCGTATTGGCTAAAATCCTTATTCTAATTTTTATAGTTCTGTTCATTCAAAAAAGACCCAGAGGCCTATTTGCGCTGAGGGGCAGAGCTGTAGAGGACTAATACCATGATCGGATCAAGGCTACGCCAAATAGTTTTTCTATCAATCATTGCTTTGACTTCCTACGTGATGCTTGCAAATGTTTTGCTACCCAGATCTCTCGGGTTGGCGCTCGACTCTTACAGTCTCACGATAATCGGAAAGTATCTCTGTTTTGCCATGCTAGCGGTCGCTCTAGATTTGGTGTGGGGCTACTGCGGGATTTTGTCTCTTGGCCACGCGGCATTCTTCTCCCTGGGTGGATATGCCATGGGGATGTACCTGATGCGTCAAATCGGAGCACGCGGTACCTACGGCGATCCCTTACTGCCTGATTTCATGGTGTTCCTGAATTGGGACGAGTTACCATGGTTCTGGTACGGGTTTGACATGTTCTGGTTCGCTGGCCTCATGGTTTTGTTGGCTCCAGGAATCTTAGCTTTCGTGTTTGGTTGGTTTGCGTTCCGCTCACGGGTCTCGGGTGTCTATCTGTCGATCATCACCCAGGCCCTTACCTATGCGTTGATGCTCGCCTTCTTCAGAAATGAGATGGGTTTCGGTGGCAATAATGGGCTCACTGATTTCAAAGATATCCTGGGTTATCCGCTGGCATCGGAGGCGACCCGGGTGTCCCTAATGCTGTCCTCCGGCGTGTCTCTTCTTGTGAGCCTTGTCCTGTGCCAAAGACTCCTCTCAACCAAATTCGGCCGGGTACTCGTTGCGGTCCGTGATAGCGAGTCGCGGACACGATTCTTGGGATACCGGGTTGAGCACTTCAAGCTTGTTACGTTTGTGGTATCGGCCATGATCGCAGGACTCGCTGGGGCGCTATACGTGCCCCAGGTAGGAATCATTAACCCAGGTGAGTTTAGTCCCCTAGCGTCGATAGAAGTCGTGGTATGGGTAGCCCTCGGCGGCAGAGGGTCACTCTACGGGGCGGCTTTGGGTGCGATCGTGGTCAATGCTGCAAAGACATTTTTTACGGGGTTCTACCCAGAAGCCTGGCTTTTTTTCCTTGGCGCAATCTTTGTCATCTCGACCCTTTACCTTCCACGGGGAATTCTTGGAGCACTGGAGAAAGCTTTTAACCAACTATCTGTCCGAAGCAGTGCAGTGGCCCGAGGGGTAACATCTTGATTCCCGTCACACAGTCTGCACTCTATTTGGATAGTATCTCGGTCGCTTTCGACGGTTTTAAGGCGCTCAATGACCTGTCACTTGAGCTAGCCCGGGGTGAGCTGCGAGCCGTTATTGGCCCGAATGGGGCTGGCAAGTCTACCATGATGGACGTTATCACAGGAAAGACACGGCCCGACTCCGGGGTCGCGCTGTTCCTGGGCCAGTACGACTTGACTGCACTCGATGAGGCGGAGATAGCTAACCTTGGGATAGGCCGAAAATTTCAGAAACCGAGTGTTATTGAGACACTCTCGGTTTGGGAGAATCTTGAGCTCGCGTTATCGGGAGATCGTTCGCCGTGGCGCTCAGTGATCCAAATTTTACAACCACAAGACCGCCGGTTAATGAGAGATGTGGCTGATCGCGTTGGCTTATCCGACAGCATCGATCAGGAGGCCGGTTCGTTGTCGCACGGTCAAAAACAATGGCTGGAAATTGGCATGCTCCTTCTGCAAGAGCCGCAGGTATTGCTAGTCGATGAGCCGGCCGCAGGGATGACAGACTCAGAGACGGTAAAGACCGCCGAGCTTCTCAGGCATCTCGCCGGTGACCACACGGTAATGGTCGTAGAGCACGATATGGAATTTGTTGAGGCACTTGGCTGCAAGGTGACAGTGCTACATGAGGGTCACGTGCTGGCCGAGGGTAGTTTGTCTCACGTGTCTTCGAACAACGAGGTCATAGATGTGTATCTTGGAAGATAAATGCTAAAAATCAATGATCTAAATGTCAGCTACGGGGCGAGTCAGGTCCTCTTTGGGGTCGACTTGCAAGCAAATCTTGGTGAAATTAGTTGCATCCTTGGCCGTAACGGGGTCGGAAAGACATCGCTGGTTCGTGCGGTTGCTGGGCGTCATTTCGCGACCTCGGGACAAGTCCTCTGGGAAGGAGAAGATATCCGCGATCGAGATCCAGCTTCTCGAGCGAGACAGGGGGTTGCTTACGTGCCGCAGGGACGAGAGATATTTGCGCGACTCACTGTCCAAGAAAACCTCGAAGTAGCATTTGCGGCGGCTCCAATAGATCAGCAATTTATCCCTAAAGAGATTTTTGAGTTGTTTCCAGTCCTCGAACAAATGCTGGGACGCTGGGGCGGCGACCTATCTGGAGGCCAACAGCAGCAACTAGCTATCGCGAGGGCACTGGTGACAAGGCCCAAGTTATTGATTCTGGACGAGCCTACGGAGGGGATTCAGCCTTCAATCATCAAGGATATTGGTCGTGTTCTGAGCCTACTGAAGAGTCGCGGCGATATGGCCATTTTGCTAGTAGAGCAATATCTTGATTTCGCCCTCGGTTTGGGTGACCGGTTGTGCGTTCTGGACCGCGGAAGGGTCAAGCTTTCCGGTACGGTTGATGAGATCAGTTCCGAGACTGTTCGTGCTTTAGTGACCGTCTGAGCGCACTTAGGGTGGGCACAATTACGTTTAAGGGAGTGCCTTTTTTTGGCATGTTTTGCTGGGTAGCCCAGACGCGCCGGGTACTCAGTGAACACTGGGCTTGCCATCCTTATCGATGGCTAGTGGTCGTCGGTCCCGTAAATACGATCGCCCGCGTCTCCTAGTCCGGGCAGGATATAGCCCCTCTCGTTAAGCCTCTCATCGATTTTGGCGACCACAATCCTGACGTCCGGATACTCCGAAGTGATGCGTCGTATCCCCTCAGGACAGGCAAGAATATTGACCACAGTTATCTGACTAACGCCGGCGTCCATGAGCTTCCTGAGCGCCACGCTGAGGCTGTTACCGGTCGCCAGCATTGGGTCGACCACGATGCAGTGCCTGTCCCCTACATCGTCCGGTAGATTGGTGTAGTAGTCGTCGATCTCCAGAGTCACCGACTGGCGAGCCAGTCCGATGAATCCAATCGATGCATCGCTTACCAGATCTCGAAGCGTCTCCGCCATAATATTGCCGGCGCGCATAATTGAGACTATGCAAGGTCCCGGCTGAGCAATGAGTTGACCAGTTGTGACCTGCAGCGGTGTCTCGACATCGACATCAACCAACGGTAAATGGTTTGTCGCATCAGCGGCCAACAGCATCGTGATCTCTTGCACAAACTGTCTGAATTCTCGGCTGGGTGTGGTTTTATCTCTGAGCCGAGTGATCCTGTCCAACACCAACGGATTATCTACTTCAACGACCGACGTCATAGTTTTGGACCTCACTTATTAATTCACCACCGGACCGGTTGTTCAGCATATCATTTTGGTGCGTCTATCGGAAAAAGAACCACTGTTGTGCACTAAGAGAGTGCAGTAAAAAAAGAGCTCCCTCCGCTCTTTTTTATAGGAAAAACGTAACTATATGTTTATAAGGACAAATCTAACCTGGCATAGGTTTTGTAAAAGCATAATAAAAATGAGGAACTATGGACGCACTCGAAGTTATAAGTCTGAGCATCCTGTACGACGACGTCATCGCTGTATCAGACGTCTCTTTCAAGCTTTCGACCGAGCAGTATTGTTGCTTGCTGGGCCCGTCGGGTTGCGGGAAGACCTCTACGCTGAGGGCTATTGCTGGTCATGAGGTTGTTTCCTCGGGCGACGTGATCGTGGGTGGGCAGAACGTCACCGACCTGACCCCGGCTAAGCGGCCTACCTCAATGATGTTCCAGGATTACGCGCTCTTCCCCCACCTCACGGTGCTGGATAACGTCGCGTTCGCTCTAAAGATAGCGGGTATGGATAAGAGCGAGAGGCATACGGTTGCGCTTGGATATCTTAAGAAGGTCCAGCTCGAGGAGTTCGCTAGTCGTTTTCCGTCCGAACTATCGGGTGGACAGCAACAGCGTGTGGCGTTGGCTCGTGCACTGGTTACTTCGCCAAAGGCGTTACTCCTCGATGAGCCCTTGTCGGCGCTGGATCCCTTCTTACGCATTGATATGAGGGCGGAGCTGAAGGCCATGCAGAAGTCTCTCGGCATACCCTTCGTCCACGTCACCCACAGCCAGGAGGAGGCGATGGCCCTCTCGGATGTGGTGATCGTGATGGATGGTGGGCAGATCCAGCAGGTGGGATCGCCCCGAGAAATATATGAAACCCCTGCAAACAGGTTCGTCGCAGAATTCATTGGGGGCCACAACGTGATCGAGTCTGATCATGGACTGGTCTCCGTGAAGTACAGTGAGCTACAGATAGGGACTAAGGGCCAGGCCAACTCAAAGATTGAGAGAATTGAGTACCTCGGCCAGTACCTAAAGGTATCGGTAGCCACTGATTTTGGGACATTGCACGCCTACACGGATGATAAGACTTTCTTGAACTTAGGCTTAACGATAGGAGACGAGTGCAATACCCACTGGGTTCCGGGAACGGAAACTTTACTTAAAAACTGAGCTACGGAGGCATTATGTCAAAGAAAACTCAAGAAAATACGGCCGGGTTGTCCAGACGATCCTTTATCAAAGGTGCGGGCACACTAGCCGCCGCGTCGATGTTTGGTGGCGTCGCCCCATATGTCATGTCGAACGAGAAAAAGGTACTCCGCTACCTGGGTACCGCAGTGAACCAGGACAAGGCTATCGCTGCGAAGGCCAAGGAAGACCTGGGCATCACCATCGAATATATCCCGGTCACCACTGACGAAGTAACGAAGCGCATATTGACCCAACCAAACAGTTTTGATCTGGTGGACACGGAGTACTTCAGCCTGAAGAAGTTGGTGCCGTCAGGGAACCTGATTGGTATGAACGCTAACAAGATTAAAGAGTTTGATAATATTGTCACCGCCTTCACAAAAGGCGAGGTCGCTGGTAAGAAAATTGGTGACCAGGGTACGGCACCGAAGAAGGTATTTTATAAAGACGGCGAGAAGTCGAAGAACTTCTCTAGCACGCCGACTGAGTGGGTAACGCTTATACCGACCGTATACAACGCGGACACGTTGGGCATCAGGCCCGACCTGATCGGTCGTCCAATCAACAGCTGGGCGGAGCTGCTGAATCCTGAATTCAAGGGCAAGGCCTCGATCTTGAACATCCCATCGATCGGAATCATGGACGCGGCCATGGTCGTCGAGGCGATGGGTGAGTACAAGTACCCTGACAAAGGAAATATGACCAAGAAAGAGATCGACCTGACCATGAAGGTCCTGACCGAGGCAAAGAAGCAGGGCCAGTTCCGAGCGTTTTGGTCTGACTTCAATGAGAGCGTTAACCTGATGGCGTCGGGCGAGGTAGTGATTCAGTCCATGTGGTCGCCAGCGATCACGGCGGTGAGGACCAAAGGGATCCCTTGCGTGTACCAGCCGCTGAAAGAGGGCTACAGGGCCTGGGCTGCCGGTTTTGGTCTGCCTACTACGATCAAAGGATACCAGCAAGATCTGGCTTACGAGTTCATCAACTGGTTCCTATCGGGTTGGGCGGGTGCGTACCTGAATCGTCAGGGCTACTACTCGGCGGTGTTGCCGACAGCTAAGGCGAACATGGAAGCCTATGAGTGGGATTACTGGATGCTCGGTAAGCCTGCCGCAAAAGATATTATGTCCCCAGGTGGACAGAAGCTTGCGTCGGCTGGCGAGGTTCGGGACGGTGGCTCTTACGAGACTCGGATGGGCGGTGTCGCGTGCTGGAACGCGGTGATGGATGAAAACCGTTACATGGTTAGAAAGTGGAATGAGTTTATAGCCTCCTAGGCGGACTCAGTCAGGGGGACGGCGCCGCTGTCCCCCTGTTTACGGATAGAAGTATGGCTAGACAAAACAGTAGCAGTATCCTCGCACTACCGTTCGCTTTGGTGCTGGCGACGTTTTTCATCTTGCCGCTGATCTTGGTCGTGGTCGTGAGCTTTTGGGACTACACCGAATATTCCTTAATTCCTGACCTAATCCTCATGAACTATGAGGAATTATTTTACGGGTGCTTTGACTGGAGCGATGGGTTATGCACAACGTTTGCGACCTACTTATCGACCTTTAAGTACGTTTTTTTGACATGGTGCTTCACTCTAGGGATTGGTTTTGGGGTCGCTCTGTATTTGGTTTTCTGTGTCCGCAGTCTAAAGATGCAGATCGTTTTATTTCTGATTTGTACGATCCCGTTCTGGACTAGTAATGTAATCAGGATGATTTCTTGGATCCCGTTGCTCGGTAGGAACGGGATCGTCAATACGAGCCTCATGAGTATGGGGGTTATCGATCAACCGATAGAGTGGCTACTCTACTCTGGCTTCTCGGTCACGCTGGGCTTCGTGCATCTCTATACCCTGTTCATGGTCGTCCCAATCTTCAACTCGATGGCGAAGATTGACAGGTCTTTGATAGAGGCCGCTAAGGACTCCGGTGCGTCGGCCTGGCAGATCATTACCAACATCATCATACCCTTGAGTCGCTCCGGGATCATGATCGGCTCGATCTTTGTTATCACGATCGTCGTCGGTGATTTCATAACGATTGGTGTGCTCGGGGGCCAACAGATCGCCTCGGTGGGGAAAATTATCTATGTCGAGATGAGTTACCTGCAGTTCCCGGCGGCCGCGGCCAACGCGGTAGTCTTGGTCTCGATTACCCTTCTGATGGTCGCGGCGATGATGAGAATCGTTAATGTGCGTAAGGAGCTCTAGGGATGTTTTCTAAGACCCAGACGGTGTGGTTGACGATTTTCTTTGGGTGTTTCGTTGTTTTTCTTTATGGGCCTGTTTTGTCCATTATTCTGTTGGCATTTCAGGGACCCGAGGGCGGACTCACATTCCCGATGAGGGGCGTTTCTCTTCACTGGTTCGAAGAGCTTTGGCGCGGCCTGGGGGTGGTCGACATCTCCCGCGCGCTCCGACGTTCCCTATTCCTGGGCGTGCTGGTAATGATTTTCACCGTGGTGCTGAGCCTGTGTGCCGGCCTCGCGTTCCGAAAAAAATTCCGCGGCTCCGGTCTGCTGTTCTACCTCACGATTGCCAGCCTGATCATCCCATCGATCGCGATAAGTTTGGGCATCGCGCTGCAGTTCCGTTT
>JBMZTF010000060.1:0-8713 GCA_049623565.1 Litorivicinaceae bacterium | reverse complement strand
TAATCGCTACACTACAGGGTCCGTACTTCCTCTAGATGGCGGACGTCCGCTCGGAATGCCTTAGTTAACCCCGCTTTTTAGAGTCGAGTATCAAATCTCCATCCGAACTTGGTGCAATTATGGGCAGAGGCACCCAATGAGGGTTGAATTGTTAATAAAAACATGTAGGTTCCAGCCTAGGAGAGGTAATGAACGAAAGGATTCTGCGTTTAAATATCGCGGGCTCCCCAGTCGAGTGGCTTAACTGGGAAGACGCCGCGACCCTGCAAGCCCGCGGAATGGTCGCTTGGACCCTAGGCTCTCCCTGCATGACCGTCAGGGGTGGACGATCGAGACTGACGGGAATGCAGTCAAAACTAGTGTTGCACTCGATCATGGCCTGTGAGGGTCGCGTGTTCGATCTCGCAAGCCGAATCCCAAACCTCACGAATACTTCTCTTTTCCGCCGCGACCAACACCTCTGTCTTTATTGCGGCAAACATCACGAGGAACGTAATCTCACACGAGATCACGTGGTCCCCATGTCAAAAGGTGGGCGAGACGCTTGGATGAATGTCGTCTCCGCGTGTCGTCGGTGTAACCAGTTCAAAGGCAACAAACTACTTAGTGAAACCAATATGGAGCTACTTGCGCTGCCATATACACCGAACCATGCGGAATATTTGGCACTCATTAATTCGCATCGAATTAGAGCTGACCAGATGGAATTCTTGAGACCAAGCTTTAGTCGACAAAGCCGCTTGCGTTGACTCTATAAATTCAGTAATCCTTGTTTGTAAATCACTCACAGGTGTTCAGATGAATCCTTGGATTGTCGAAATATCACGTGGTCAACTTGTTGAAAGCTCCTCAGTCGGTCATGGGATCGTGATCAATGCAGATGGCGAGACACTACTCTCTTTTGGAGACTTAAAACGTGAGACCTTTCCACGGTCGGCAGTAAAGTGGGTACAAGCGCTTGAGCTGGTCTTAAGTGGGGCAGCAGATGCCTTTGGTCTATCTGATGAGCATCTTGCGATCGCCTGTGCATCTCATAACGGCGAACAAGAGCACGTTACTTTGGTGAATCAATGGCTCAATCAAATGGGTCTAGATATACATGACCTTGAGTGCGGCGTGACACTTCCATTCACTGAGTCTATGCGTTTGAAGCTGAGTCATGACCATGTCACAGCGAACCAACTCCATCACTGTTGTTCAGGAAAACACACTGGCATGCTGTCGGTATGTAAACATGTCGGCTGGCAAACCGACGGATACACCGGATATAACCACCCGCTTCAGGCTAAAATCCGAGAGCATATGAGCCTTATTTTTGGGGTCGATGCCAAAACACTCGATTACGCATCTGATGGCTGCTCTGTTCCAACCTACGCGCTTCCATTAGATGTGATGGCGCTCGGGTTTGCAAAGCTTGGCGCTGAGCGGTTTTCAGACGAACTCAACGCTGCCGCCCGTAAGCTCCGCAAGGCCCAGGCAATTGCACCCTTTATGGTTGCTGGTTCAAACCGCCTAGATACACAACTGCTTGAGGCGGGGCGAGGACGCTTGCAGGTCAAGATGGGCGCCGAGGGTGTCTATTTAGGTGCTATCGCCGACCGCGAAATTGGATTTGCACTCAAATGCGAAGATGGGTCACTCCGTGGACAGGAGGCTCTTGTGGTTGAATTACTAAGCGCTATCGGTGAAGGGGATCTCGTCAACCGACTGCCAGAAAGCAGTCGATCACCAATGATTACGACAGCGCAAGAGGAGGCTGTTGGACGGATATCTGTTCGGCGTAGCCAATAATATGGGATCCGAAGCGATAACCTTCGTCGGCCGGTATTAAAGCGTTACAAGCATAATTACCAACTAAAACTGAAGGTCGCTGCCTCAACGGCTGGCAGCCTCTTCGCGCTGAATTCGGCGCTTATCCCACCGATGAAGCAGAGGAGCAAGTATGTGGTTATATACCAATACCGCAGCATGATAGATCACCGGGATCGCGACAAGCCTACCCAGATATCTGTAAATGGGCATTTGTGCCCAGAGAGCGAGGAACGCATCGATACCTACCTTCATTTCTCCCTCAGGAGTCTGCACATGAAGTCGTTTCTTTGCATCAGTTACGGACAACCTCGCGCCTTTAAGCATAGGTCCTTTATCTGAAATCTTCTCAAAACCGAGATCTATATCGCGCTTAATACATAATTCTCGGTAGTGTTCAATCTCAAACGAACATACTGGACATTGATCGTTGTATAAAACAGTTAGCCGCGTCATACCCATACGTTGGGGAGCGACTTCACACTTTACAAGCTAAGTCGTAACTCTAAAATCATGCGCTCCTGTGTCGCATTTTGTTTGCCTAGCTTTCATCCGTTCATAGAGGAGATCAATTTGAGAACACCTGTCTACGGACTCACAGGCGGGATTGCCAGCGGTAAAAGCACAGCACTTAAGCAATTTGTCTCACTCGGTGTCGATACACTCGACACCGATCAACTCGCACGTGACGTAGTCGCTAGAGGAACTCCGGGTGCCAAAATATTAGAAGATACTATCGGGTCACAATATTTTTCAGCCGGGCTTCTGAACCGCGCAATGTTACGGGCAAATATGTACAAATCACCTGTGCTGAAAAAAAATATTGAAGGCATTATCCATCCACTCGTCCTTGATGCTGTGAACCACTGGCTTAACCAACGTTCGCTCTCTCCCTACCGGATCTTATGCTCACCGCTTTTAATCGAAACCAACCAGCACGAGATTCTCGATGGCGTCATCGTTATTGATGCACCAGAGAGCGAGCAACTGAGCCGTGGCTCAAACCGGGACATACGGTCGATAAATACAATTCAGCACATCATCGATGCTCAACTTCCACGTGACACTCGACTGAGTCACGCGACCTATGTGATCGATAACTCAGGTGATTTAGAATCCCTTACCTGGCAAATTCAGACCCTACACGAGAGACTCAGTAATGACTGACAGCAAAGGCCGTATTGTGTCTTGCCCGACTTGTAAAAAAGAAACGCGTTATCACGCAAATAATCCGTCTCGTCCGTTTTGCTCGGAACGTTGCCGTTTAATTGACTTGGGCGAATGGGCAGACGAGGGACATCGGATTCCGTACAAGCCTGTCCCGACTGAATTCGATGACCCAGAGATCGATACTCACTGAAATCCGCGGATTCCCGCCGCACCAAAACCAGCATGCTCGGTGACCGTGAATAGATCATCTTGTGTGATGCCGCCTAAGGCATAGGCCGGCACACCTACCTTACCCGCAAGTTCTGAAAAGCGCTCCCACCCGAGAGCCTGCATGCCCTGATGGCTTGGCGTCTCAAGTACCGGCGAAATCAGTAGAGCGTCAAAAGGCCAGCCACGCTGCCTTTCGATATCCTTTTCATCGCGGATCCCTGCCGTAATTGGCCAAGGCTCGTTGAGTTTTCCGAGATGAGCCAGAGCATCCGATACCCGATCCGTCTTTCGTAGGTGCACACCACAACCCGCACGAAAATAAGGTAGCTGATCTAGCGTGAGGATCACCTGATGTCCTTGAGTAAGCGCAGCATCAACAGCAGTTTCAAGCTGGACACCTGTCGTCAGTCCGCGGAAGTACAACAGACACTGATATTCGGTCTTTGTGGCCCAGACCGCTGGTTCATGCGTCAGCGATGGATCATAGATTCGGAGAACTCGGGCCAGCCCAATCGCACGAACAATTGCGTCGTTTGCTTTAGGAAATTGAAGTGTTCTTAGAGCATCTGATGAGAACCAATTCACATCTTGACCTTCTAGGCCGCGTGGTTCGCCGTCAAACGCAACCACTTCATACACCCATAAACGGATCGATTTGTCGCCATAGTCCCACGGGATTTGAAACATGAAATAGGCATTACGTGGGATGATACCGAGCTCTTCCTCAAGCTCTCGGCTCAGGCAGGTTTTTGGGTCTTCACCGGTTTCAAACTTTCCGCCCGGAAATTCCCAAAGTCCACCTTGATGCGCACTTTGATGGCGCCTCGAAAGAAGGACCTCTCCATCACGCCAGATCAACGCGCAGGCAACTTGGATTTCAGGTCCGGTATTCGGCATTGATCCGCACATATTCTTTGGTGAGATCACATGTCATGACGCGGCAATGCCCTGAACCAACACCCATCGAGATCCGGATATCAATATCGACCGAATTCATTGCCGCCTGGCCTGCCTCTTCTGTGTACTCTGAATGCCGACCACCATTTTCGACGACCTGAACATCATTAATCCACACATTCACACGATCGATCGCTATCTTAGAAACCGGTGCACGACCCACAGCTGCAACAATGCGCCCCCAGTTTGGATCCGATGCGGCTAACGCGGTCTTCACCAAAGGCGACAACGCCACAGTGTTGGCGATAGCACGCGCATCCTCGTCACTGGTTGCGTCTTCACAGATCACCCGGACAAATTTCGTTGCACCCTCGCCGTCACGCGCAAGCATTTCTGCGAGATCATCAGATAAGCTCGATAACGCGCCCGCAAAAATCTGCGCCTCAAGACTTGCGGGATCACTAATGGTCTCGTGACCTGATACCTGTGTCGCAACAATAGCGCAGGCATCATTAGTCGAGGTGTCCCCATCGACAGTGACGCAATTGAAACTATGATTAACCGCACACCCGAGGAGTGTGCGTAAACACTCTGCAGTCATCACGACATCCGATGCAATCAAACCAAACATGGTCGCCATGTTCGGATGGACCATTCCTGACCCTTTGGCCATGCCGGTCAATGTAACCGTCTTCCCTCCAATCTCGCATTGGATATGTCGTAACTTCGGGCAGGTGTCCGTCGTCATAATTGCACGCGAGGCACGCTCCCATGCATCGATAGAGGAATCACAGACATTCAAGGCTCTAGGGATTGCGTCACAGATGGATTGGACAGGCAAGGGCTCCCCGATTACACCTGTTGAAAATGGCCAGATGGCGTCGTCTGAAACATCAGTCAAAGACGCTAGAGACGAGACAGTCTGACGGCATGCCTCCATACCTGGCTCGCCCGTTCCAGCATTCGCGTTACCTGCGTTGATTAGCCAGTACCGAATATGTGGGGTCGATTCTAAATGCGCTCTCAATACATGAACGGGAGCCGCGCAAAATTGGTTCGTGGTGGTGACACAGGCCCCGATAGAGCCCTCATCAAAAGCCATCAGCAGAAGATCATCCCGTCCCCGATCCTTGTAGACAGACGCGCTCACTGCACCCAACTGAACTCCACTTACCGGCAACCCACCATCTGAAGATTTCATCTGACTCTCAAGCTTCACAACGAAGCATGTGACGGCCCATTAACCAATGCGGCCATGACATTGCTTATATTTCTTTCCACTTCCACATGGACAAGGCTCATTTCGCCCAACCTTATGGCTCACTGCCGGCATTGGCCGATCTGGCAAAGTATCCGCGGATGGGTCCTCTGCAGACGATGCATCAGCGTGCATTGCCTGAGCCCTTGCCAACTGTTCGACCGCATGTTGTCGGCGGGCCTCTTCCTGTGCCTCGATCTCTTCTTTCGTTGGCACCTGGACTGCGGTCAACACACGAACTGATTCGCGCTTGATTTGATCCAGCATGGACGTAAAGAGTTCGAACGCTTCGCGTTTATATTCCTGCTTCGGATTCTTTTGCGCATATCCACGGAGATGGATTCCTTGGCGCAAATAGTCCATGGCTGCGAGATGATCTTTCCATTGAAGGTCGAGTACTTGAAGGAGAACCTGTGTTTCAAACCGGCGCATTGTCTCCTCACCAACCACACCAATCTTTTCATTATGGCGACGAGTCGCTTCATCAATAATTTTCTCGAGAAGAGTTTCTTCATACAAGGATTCGTCTTCATCAAGCCACTTTTGAATCGGCATATCAAGACCAAACTGTGTCGCAAAATCTTCGGCCAGACCTGGAACGTCCCACTGCTCGATCAAGCTTTGTGGTGGGATATAGGTTGCCACCACCGATGTAAAAACATCACGACGAATCGCAACAACGAGGTCGGACAGATCGTCCGCATCCATCAACTCATTTCGCTGTGCGTAGACTTGAGTCCGCTGATCGTTTGCAACGTCGTCATAATCGAGTAGTTGCTTACGCATATCGAAGTTACGACCTTCAACCTTCTTCTGCGCCTTTTCGATGGCGTTGGTGACCATTTTGTGCTCGATGGCCTCGCCTCTTTGCATACCAAGACCCTGCATAATGGAGCGCATCTTTGGTGACGCGAAAATTCGCATCAAGTCATCTTCAAGTGACAGGAAGAAGCGTGAGGATCCGGGATCTCCCTGACGGCCTGAACGTCCACGTAACTGGTTATCAATCCGACGTGACTCGTGACGCTCAGAGCCAACAATATGCAAACCACCGGCCTGCAATACTGCCTCATGACGTATCCGCCAGTCTGCTTTAATCGTCTCGATTTGAGCATCGTTTTGTGAATCAAGTTCACCGATCTCTGCCTGCCAGTTACCACCTAGAACGATGTCAGTACCTCGGCCAGCCATATTGGTTGCGATAGTCACCGCACCTGGACGACCCGCTTCCGCAATGATGTGGGCCTCACGCTCATGCTGCTTAGCGTTCAAGACATTATGCTGGATACCCTCTTTATCGAGGAATTGTGACAACAGTTCAGATGCCTCAACCGACGCGGTTCCAACAAGCACCGGTCGACCTTTATCACGCTCGGCGATCACGTCAGCCACGATCGCCTCGAACTTTTCTTCCATGGTCATGTAAACCAAATCGTTGTGGTCGATTCGTTTCACAGGGACATTGGTTGGGATGACAACAACATCCAAACCATAGATCTGTCGGAATTCATAAGCCTCAGTATCGGCAGTGCCCGTCATACCTGACAAACGATCGTACAAACGGAAATAATTCTGGAATGTTGTTGAGGCAAGCGTCTGACTTTCAGCCTGTATATCAACCCCCTCTTTGGCCTCAACAGCCTGGTGAAGTCCTTCTGACCAACGACGACCGGGCATTGTCCGGCCGGTATGTTCGTCGACGATCACTACCTGTCCATCTTGGATAATGTAGTGGACATTTCTCTGGAATAGGGTATGCGCGCGCAGTCCTGCATTCACGTGATGAAATAGCGCGAGGTTAACCGGGTTATACAGGCTGTCACCGGCTTCTAACAGGCCCATCCCAACGAGCTCAGCTTCAACCAACTCATGACCGAGTTCTGTCAATTCGACAGAGCGGTTTTTCTCATCGAGTAAATAATGACCTTCAACTTCAAACGATTCACCATCTTCTGACTTTTTCGCCTCAGTCAGCTTGGGAATAACCGCGTTAATTGATTGGTATCGCTCTGAGTGATCTTCTGCAGGCCCTGAAATAATAAGGGGTGTCCGTGCTTCATCAATCAGAATCGAATCAACCTCGTCCACGATCCCGAACGACAAGTCGCGCTGCACTCGACCTTCGGGAGAAAACGCCATGTTGTCCCTTAGATAATCAAACCCGAATTCATTGTTGGTACCGTAGGTGATGTCTGCAGCATATGCATCGCGCTTTTCTTCTGGGCCTTGTCCAGACGTGATCACCCCAACCGTCAACCCGAGTCCTTCGTATAGCGGTCGCATCCAATTGGCATCTCGATTTGCAAGGTACTCGTTCACCGTCACGACGTGAACACCCTTCCCCTCGATCGCATTCAGGTAGGCAGGCAGTGTGGCGACCAGGGTCTTACCCTCCCCCGTCCGCATCTCGGAAATCCGACCTTCGTGGAGGGTCATACCACCGACCATCTGCACATCGAAGTGCCTAAGGCCGAGCCTCCTTTTACTTACTTCTCGACAGACCGCAAAGGCATCTGGAAGGATTTCATTTAGCGTCTCGCCCGCCCCGATACGACCTCGAAATTCTTCGCGCTTGCCCAAGAGCGCTTCATCGCTTAAAGATTCAAGTGTGGGTTCCTGCTGATTTATCGTGGAGACCGCCTTCAGCATCCGCGTGACTTCCCGGTCGTTCTTGGAGCCAAATATCTTCCGGACAAATGTCCCTAACATGCGTATCCTATGGTGTCTGTATTAATTAAAAACGGCATTGTAGCGAATTGCGTGATCCCGGACAGCTAAAAAGCCTGAGAACTTTGATCAATCGATCAGGAAGTCACCTCGAGACACTCCAGCTCGAGGCATCGATTCAGGCAAGACGTGCCCAAATCATCGAATCTCTTCTTCCCACCGAGCTTAAACATGAGGTCGCCCCCGGGGATCTCGATTTCGGGCTCCTCACTCTGTATGTCCCAAAAGCAGCGTTGGCGGCCAAGCTACGCTTCGAAGAGTACAGCCTCATCGAACTATTAAAGAATGAACCTTTGTTTCGGGGTATTCGCCGGATTCGATGCCGAGTGAGGCCGCGACGGTCTGAGGAAGGGAACGTACTGAAAAAACTCAATAAATCAAGCCCCCGGGCTGGCGCATTGATTCAGGAGTTTGCAACAACGCTCAAGGATGGCGAACTTAAACGTCGATTTCAGCAATTGGCTGCACGGGTATCGGACAATCTTCCACCCGATCGAACGTAACAACTTCGTAGTTACTGGGATCTGAGAACAACTGACGTAGTAACTTATTATTCAAGGCGTGACCACTTCGATTACCAGAGTAATGGCCAATGATCGGACGTCCCGCTAAATATAGGTCCCCCAGTGCGTCTAGGACCTT
>JBMZTF010000059.1:0-8750 GCA_049623565.1 Litorivicinaceae bacterium | reverse complement strand
AGGCTTCAAGTGCCTCACGCAACTTATTTTCTGGGAATTTAATCTTTCGAAATTGCTTCTCAGACAGCGCAGCCAAAGCCTCACCGAGTGCCTGAAGCGCCAGCATTTCACGTTTTTTTGCACTTTTCGACGGCGCCTCCAGGCGTTGATCGTCGATCAGTTCATCATTTTGAAGGGAGCGTTTGTCATTCATGTCCGCGAAGTTTAACTCACAACAAGAAAAAAACCGCCTCGAAGAATTAACAACTCGGATACTGGAACAATCCAAACACGTCGGAGCGGATGCCTGTGAAGTTGCCGCGAGCGCGTCTGTGGGGCTTGATGTGCAGGCACGACTGGGTCAACCTGAGAAATTAGAAATGACTCGGGACCAATCACTGTCGATCACCGTATTTCTCGGTGGATCGCGGGGTTCGGCTTCAACAACAGACCTATCAGACGACGCATTACAAAGCACGTTAGGAGCCGCGCTTGCCATCGCTAAGGTCACAGCACCAGATCCTGCTGCCGTACTTGGATCCCGAGATCAAATTATTCAAAGCGTCCCAAATCTTGAGCTCGACCACCAATGGGATATCGATGCGAAAAAGGCGCTTGAGCTCGCGGTCGAGTTAGAATCCTTCGGTCGGCAAGCGGATTCTCGCATCACGAACTCCGAGGGAGGATCAGTTTCCTCAACGCGCGGGATTTCGGTTCATGGCACTACAGAAGGACTCTTAGTCAGTCAGCCAACGAGCATTCATGGGATGAGCTGTGTTTTACTGGCTGAAGATGGTGATAGTCGCGAGCGTTCTTATGCGTATACCCAATCTCGACGTCCTGACCAACTCTGGTCGCCAGAGGTTGTTGGTCGTCAAGCAGCGGAAAAAACTGTCGCACGATTGAATCCACGTAAATGTATGACCGCCGAAGTACCCGTTTTATTTATCCCCGAGACTGCATCAGGGCTATTGTCTAGCTTTGTGAGTGCCATCAGCGGTGGGTCACTCTATCGGAAGTCCAGCTATCTTGTAGACCGGCTCGGAACGGATGTTTTCCCGAGTTGGGTATCACTCTCCGAGAACCCAATGATCCCTGGTGCAATGGGCTCGTCAGCCTATGACAGTGATGGGTTGCCAACCCGCGAACAAGCCTTTGTTACAGACGGAGTCCTATCCAATTATGTGCTGTCATTGTATTCAGCGAATCGGCTTGGACTGCAATCGACCCACAATGCGGGCGGTGTACGTAATCTTTGGTTCAAAGGCGACAAAGAGTTCGATACTTTAGTCTCTGAGATGGGCCGAGGCCTGATCGTTACTGAGTTGATGGGTCAGGGCGTCAATCTCGTGAATGGTGATTATTCCCGGGGGGCATCCGGGTTCTGGGTCGAGAATGGAGAGATCGCCTATCCTGTCCATGAGGTAACCGTTGCTTCAAATCTGGATCGGATGTTACAGCATGATTTGGTTGGTGCTGGTTCCGACATTGATTTACGTCGCTCAATTGCGGCCGGCTCGATGTTGTTTGAAAAAATGATGGTGGCAGGAAGCTAGGCTAAGCGTATACGAGTGTTGCGATTCCTAAGAAACAGAAAAAGCCAACCACGTCGGTTACGGTTGTGAGTACGACACCACCCGCGAGCGCAGGATCGATTTGCATTGACTTCAAGTACCCTGGAAGCATTGTTCCGACGAGCGCTGCTATGAACAGGTTGACGATGATGGCGATAGCGATCACGTAGCCTAGCGTAAGATCGCCAAACCATACATAAGCCGCTAATGCTACAACCACGGACCAAAACAGACCATTGGCTAATCCAATAAATACCTCGCGACTAACCAGCGCTCGTATGTTGGCTGAGCCAACACGCCCGAGCGCCATCCCTCGGATCACAATTGTGAGCGCTTGAGTTCCTGCAATTCCACCCATCGATGCAACCACGGGCATTAAGATCGCTAGTGCAACTACCTGTTCGAGTGTCGCTTCAAACATGCCGATGACTGCAGAAGCTAAGAAGGCAGTCAGCAAATTGATTCCGAGCCAAATGGAGCGTCGACGCACTGTTCTTAAAAGTGGGGCGAAGATATCTTCATCTTCATCAAGACCTACCTGACTCATCAGGCTGTGATCGGCGGATGCCCGGATCACATCAACCACATCATCGATGGTGATACGGCCGAGTAATTTGCCGTTTTCATTCACAACAGGCGCACTTACGAGATCAAGGCGCTCAAATCGTTGAGTAACCTCGTCCTTATGAGTCGAGACGATAAATGGCTCGATCTCAGTTTCCATAATTTCTCTAACGGTTGTGTTTGAATCCGAAATGAGGATTTTCGATATAGGGGCCTGGCCAATAAATTCGTCCCGGCGGTTTACCACCCAAAGATTGTCTGTCATCGGCGGTAGCTCGCGATATCGACGAATATATCGCAGTACAACGTCGATCGTTATATCAGGACGAACAGTAACGACGTCAGTGTTCATTAGACCACCAGCAGAATCCTCATCGAACGACAGAACATCTTCAACCCGCTGACGATCTTGGGAGTCCATCGAGAGAAGGACTTCCTCAATGACTGATTCAGGAAGTTCTTGCAGGATGTCAACCTTATCATCGAACTCAAAGCTCTCGATCAGACTGGCGAGTTCTTCTGGCTCCAGTCGAGCAACAATCTCTGATCGTTCCTCCTCCCCGAGGTATGCCAAGACGTCAGCAGCTAGCTCTTCTGCTTCAACAAGATTCCAGAGGATTGTTCGTTGCTTCGGCGGAACTGATGATAACAGGTGCGCAATATCAGGGGCCGCGAGATCCTCGTTAATCAGTTGCCGAACGCGAGCGATCGCTCCCTGTGAGAAAGCAAGATTGATACGCTCAAGATTCGCTTGATTCGATTCGGTGACGAGTTCACTTACGTGCTCGTTCATCTGCAGGGCTCTCCGAAGCCGTCTTCAAATAGCGCTTTTAAGGTTTCAGTTGCTTCGACCTGGTCGTCACCTGCTATGTGCAAAATAAGCTCGCTCCCCTGGCCCGCAGCCATCATAAGGAGTTGCATGATACTTTTTGCATCAACCTTTCGACTGGTTGATGGGTCTTCGACCTCAATAATTGAGGAAAAAAGGGAGGCTTCTCGAGCCAAAATATTGGCTGCTCGTGCGTGTAAACCTAATAGATTTCTGACAGTAACAGACGTAGTTATCATCGACGAGGCTTCCTCTATTGGGTAGATGATAGCTCGCGATGAACAACCTGCACATTAAGATCGAGATTATTTAAGCGCTGATAGAGTGTTTCGGTGAGAAAGACACTTCGATGCTGGCCACCGGTGCATCCGATCGACAGTGTGAAATACTGACGACCCGACTCTGCATGACGCGGAATCCATCGTCTGACGTGTGCCTCGATTTCATCGAGAAACTCAAACGTTTCCGCGAATTGCGACAAGTAGGCTTTAATCGAATCATCTTGTCCCGTTAATAAGCGCAGTTCTGGCTCCCAATAAGGGTTGGGAAGGGAACGGGCATCGAAAACAGTATCTGAGTCCACAGGTATGCCACGTTTGAAACCAAATGATTGAATTTTCAACATCAAATTCGTGGATTTTTCGCCAGCGACCAGTTCTCGCACTTGGCTTCTCAAGGCATGGATTGAAAGGCCTGAGCTGTCAATTTTGTAGGTAGCGATATGTTGGATTGGTTCTAATCGCGTACTCTCTCGTTTAAGAGCGTCTGATAAGTGTGTTCGCTCAATCCCCGCTGATAATGGGTGTAGGCGTCTCGTTTCGCTGAAACGTTTGGCTAGCGATTCATCGAGCGCATCAATGAATAAGATATCAAGTCGAGTTACATGTTCTTCCAAAACCTTCAAAAGCTCCGGAACGTCGGCCGGACGACCCAACGTCCGAACGTCAATTGACACCGCAAGATTGCGGTTTGGCGAGGCAGTTGAAACGGTGTGGAAGGTTTCCCTTAGAAGTGCAACGGGGAGATTATCGATGCAGTAAAAGTCAAGATCTTCTAAAGCGCCTAGGGCTGAGGATTTGCCCGCTCCTGAACGACCTGAAACAATCAGCAGATGCATCAGGCTGTAGCCGTCTTAAAAGCCTTAGAAGCGATATCAAAAAGCTCGTTTGAGTCAGTTGCCATTTGCAGATTGTGGCGGAACTGATCATTTGCAAAACAGTCGGCAAGCTGAGCTAATAAATTTAAGTGCACCTGATTGGTCGACTCTGGAACCAGTAATACGAACAGCAATTCAACAGGCTGGCCATCTATGGAATCGAAATCAATTCCTTGGTTTAGCTGAATTAAATAGCCGTATGCCTCTTCGTCACTCAGAGAGGTTATGCGACAGTGTGGGATGGCAACGCCAAAGCCAATGCCTGTAGACCCCAGCCGCTCACGATCAATTAGTCCTTGGTAGATATCTTCAGAGTCCATTTGGCTTTCCTCAGCGATGAATTCGGCCGCTAGTTCGAGCACTCTTTTTTTGCTTGCGCCTTCGAGGCTTGAGACCACTCGCTGCGGAGTGATGATGTCAGAGAGTTGCATGCATCTATATCTTGTCGTGAGTGAAAGGGCGGCAGTTAACCGCCCGGAATAATTGTATGATGGTTTTAATGTCCGTGCATACGGCTGATAGTTTTTTCGCGATGTTTAACCAACTGACGATCAAGTTTGTCGGCCATTGCGTCAATGGCTGCGTACATGTCATCATGTTCCGCTGAGGCGTGAACGTCGGCACCAGCAACGTGGACGTTGCCTTCCGCTTTTTGACGACTTTTCTCAACCGTGAGTGTGATTTCTACTTTGGTAATATGTTCAGCGTGTCGCTCGATTCGATCGACTTTTTCAGTGACGTAGGATTTCAATGCTTCCGTCACGTCGAGTTGATGACCGCTTATGCTGATTTGCATCTTTTTCTCCTTTTTCTTATGGTCGATGGCTGTCCTGAGCCGCGCCCGTTCACTATGCGCTTTTTCCTTTCCAACGGAAAGTCTAAAACATTCGTTTTCGTTCACTTGAACCGCCAATCCCAAGCATCTCACGATATTTCGCTACGGTACGTCGGGCGACCTTAAACCCGCGTTTAGCCAAGATTTCACTCAACTTGTTATCAGAAAGCGGTTTCTTTGGATTCTCTTTGGCTATTAGATCTTTGATGTGTTCTTTGATAGCAGTAGATGATGCTTCTCCACCACCATCAGTACCAACATGACTAGAAAAGAAGTACTTTAATTCCAAGGTGCCACGCGGAGTGTGCATATACTTTTGAGTTGTGACTCGAGAAATCGTGGATTCATGCATTTCGACACGCTCTGCGATATCTGCAAGAACCATCGGTTTCATGGCAACTGGGCCTTTTTCAAAGAACTCAATTTGCTCATCAACAATGCACGTACCGACTTTAAGCAAAGTCTCTGCGCGGGATTTCAAGCTTTTCACAAACCAGCGGGCTTCCTGTAGTTGATTTTTTAGATAATTATTCGTTTCGCTTTTATCACCAGCCCGTATGTAATTTTGATAGGTTTGGTTAATCCCAATACGAGGTAAAGAGTCTGGGTTGAGTTCGACAACCCATCCGTTTTCATTTCGACGAACGATGAGATCTGGTGTGACGTATTCGGGTTGGCTACTTCCGATGTGGCTGCCGGGCTTTGGATCTAGCGACCGAATTAGGTCGAGTGCTAGATCGAGCTCTTCATCTGAACACTTCAGGGCACGCTTTAATCCGGTACGGTCTTTTTTGGTTAAGAGCTCAAGCTGGTTTTCTACAAGCGCGAGCGGAAGTCTGACGTCGCCGCCAAGTAGACCAAGCTCCGCAAGCTGGATGGCGAGTGACTCAGCAATCCCGCGTGCTCCAACACCAACCGGGTCCAGTCGTTGGATTTGGTGAAGAACACATTCCACCTCATCAAATTCAAGTTCTTCGAGATCCTCGCTGAGTGCTTTGGTTATTTCCTCAAGATCAGCGTCTAAGAATCCATCTCCGTCAATCGAATCAAGGAGTACGCGCGCAATCAGCATATCGCGCTCAGTGAGAGGCATGAGATTCAATTGCCAAAGCAAGTGGTCAGAGAGTGTGAGAACCTCTGATGTTCGGGTTTCGAAGCTGTCGTATTCATCATCAGAGGCCGTTCGTGTCATGGGCCGGTTTAAATCGAAGTGATTGGTATCTGACCAATCGGTTTCGACCGCGACTTCAACCGAGTCAAGTGGGGTGTCCTGTTCCCGAACGTCATTTTCAGATGTTTCGACATATTGCTCGATCTCGTCGTCGCGCTCAAGCAAGGGATTCTCTTCTAGTGCGCGAGAGATTTCTTGTTGTAGATCGAGCGTCGACATTTGCAGAAGTTTTATGGCCTGCTGTAACTGAGGCGTTATGGTGAGGCTTTGTCCTATTTTAAGTTGGAGTGCCTGTTTCATTCAGGGAGCGCCATAGTGAATTGCTCGCCTAGATAAACTTGGCGAACATCTTTGTTTGCTAGAAGACTCGCTGGTGGCCCTTCGGCAAGCACCCGCCCTGCATTGACGATGTACCCACGTTGACAGATACCGAGGGTTTCGCGCACATTGTGATCTGTAATAAGGACACCAATCCCTCGATCAGCTAAGTGTTTGATGATGCTTTGAATATCAGTCACGGAGATTGGATCGACACCGGCAAAGGGCTCGTCTAATAACATGAATTTCGGGTTGGAACAGAGTGCACGAGCAATCTCAACACGGCGTCGCTCACCTCCGGATAGTGCCATTCCTTTGGTTGCTGATAAGTGACCGATGTGAAATTCATCTAAGAGTCTCTCCCGTTCTTTTTGGCGATCATTTTTAGATAAATCACTGCGAAACTCGAGAATCGCCATTAAGTTATCAGACACGGTCAGTTTTCTGAAAACAGACGCTTCTTGAGGGAGATATCCTAGTCCAGCTTCTGCTCGTTCATGCATTGGTGCTCTGGTGATGTCTTGATCACCAATGAGGATTTGGCCTGCGTCGTGCTTAACTAGACCCACGATCATATAAAAGCTAGTAGTTTTACCTGCACCGTTGGGACCCAGTAAGCCAACGATCTCCCCAGGACTCACGATCAGCGAAAGCTCAGATACGACGTCGCGCCTGTGGTAGGCCTTCTTTAAATGTCGAGCAACCAGAGCCGTCATTTTTCTCTCGATTTCATGGTCATACTAACGCGTCTGGATTGGTTGCCTGATGCAGTGATCTCGCCGGTGCCTAGGTTATAGATAATCTCTTGTCCCGAGAATTCAGAATCTTCCGAGGTGATAATCGCATCCCCGGCTAAAACAACACGGTCACTGTCATATGAATAATAAATTGTTAAAGCCCGACCTCTGACAGGTTCCCTGTCTGTTTTACTACGCAAATTCTCAAAGCGCGCAGGCTGTCCCTTGGAAACAAATATCTCGACTTCACCAGCATCATCGGTTTTCAGATTGACGACGTCACCTTCGAGTTTCATTGAGCCCTGCGAGACGAGCACTGTGCCGGAGTATTCAGCTCGACTTTCTTTCTCATTGATTACCGCATTATCAGCCGTGATTTCGATTGGCTCATCGCGATCCTCAGGTAGCGAAAGAGCCAATGGAGCGATGAGCCAAATTACTGCGATGAAGTAGCATTTCGCCATTGCGTTCTCACTTTGTCTCCAAGAGTGTATTCGTTGGTGTTGAGGTTCATGACCAGTTTGTCGCCTACGCTTTGTGATCTGCCTTGAACAAGGGTTGTAGTCGTCTTGGCCGTAACAAGATCTGTGGTTTGGTCCCATTGGAGCGTCTCGCCACTTAATCGCCAAGGGTCTCTACCTTCTTCGAGCCGGTTGGCGATAACATTTGTTGTCAGATAGAGTCGATTACGATCAACTGTCAACTCACCATGGTCACCTTTAATATACCAAGTAGCTGGCGGACGCTCGAGCCAAAGGGCGGGATTCATAATCTCTGCATTTGCGCGGTTTCCGAAGTCTAATAAGCTGGTTGCGGTCAGGGTAGTATCGAGCTGGCCGCTTTGATTGAATTGGCGTTGATAGACGCCTTCCATGAAAGCATCAGGGCGTTTGTCGGTAATTTCTTTCAGAGCTCGATCGAGGGTTGTCTTTGTCATTGGTTCCGATAAACCAAGAATCAGCACAAACGCGCTGGCCGCGATCAAAATAAGACGACTCCAGCCGTTCACACATCGTCTCCGCTACACAGCGCGAGCGCATTCAGTCCCTGAGCTTCAAGCAGAGACTCACAAAGCTCGCGCACAGCACCTTGCCCACCTGGCTTGGTTGTTACGAAGCAAGCAGCTTCTTGGACCAGTGAAGGAGCATTCGGAACGCTTGCAAAGAAACCAGCAATATTCAGTACACTGAGATCCGGGTAGTCGTCTCCCATATATCCGACATCTTTTTTCTCGAGCGCAAGCTCATTTGCCAGATGTTGGAGAGCTAGCCCCTTGTTTTCCTGTCCTTGGATGATGAATTTCACCCCAAGCTCAGAAAACCGTCGTTCAACCATGGGCGACTGTCGGCCTGTAATAATTGCGGTATCGATACCTGCCTTTTGTAATAGCTTCAATCCCAAACCATCGTGGATATTAAACGACTTAAGTGCGTCGCCATCGACACCGTAATAGAGGGTACCGTCTGTAAACACGCCATCGACATCAAATGCCATCAGCCGAAGGGTTTGCATGCTCATACAACACCCGCTTGGAGTAGGTCGTGCATGTTGAGTACACCAACAGGCAGTTCATTATTTACAATGACC
>JBMZTF010000058.1:0-9026 GCA_049623565.1 Litorivicinaceae bacterium | reverse complement strand
TCCGACTCGACGCAGATGGCTATCTGGAAAACCTGGATGACTGGAACGAGGCAGCGGCAGTCGAGATTGCGGCCCTCGAATCAATCCACCTCGGCCCCGGGCACTGGGAGTTGATAAATCTTGTTCGTCGATACCACAGAGAGTTCGACCATTCCCCAGCCATGCGGCCGTTAGTCAAGTGGATCAAACTGGAGGCGGGGCCCGAGAAAGGGAACAGCATCTATCTGCATAAACTATTCCCCGTCAGCCCCGCCAAACAGCTCGCCCGCGTGGCTGGCCTCCCTAAGCCGACAAAGTGTCTGTAGTTAGGGAGTAAGTCGATCTGCTTTGAGGTATGGCCTCAGTACCTCTGGCACCGTGATCGAGCCATCCTCATTTTGATAGTTTTCTACGACCGCGATGAGACACCGCCCGATCGCGACACCCGAACCATTCAGTGTGTGGACAAGTTCAGGCTTTCCGTTCTCGTTTCTATACCGGGCTTGCATCCGACGTGATTGGAAATCTAAACAGTTTGAGCAAGAGCTGATCTCTCGGAACTGATCCTGTCCCGGTAGCCATACCTCAAGATCATAGGTCTTGGCCGCAGAGAATCCGAGATCACCGCCACACAGATCAACCACCCGGTAGTGAAGACCTAGCCCGATCAGGACCGCCTCTGCATGTGAGCGCAACGACTCAAGCGCTTCCCAGCTCTTGTCTGGGCGAGTAACCCAGACCAGTTCCACCTTATCGAACTGATGTTGACGAAACATACCGCGCACGTCGCGCCCGTAAGAACCCGCCTCGGCACGGAAACATGGGGTATGTGCGACGTATTGAAGTGGGAGCGATGCGGGATCCACGATGGAATCACGGACAAGATTGGTCAGCGGCACTTCGGCGGTCGGAATTAAATAACGCTCCCGACCGCCACCATCTTCCGGAGCGATCCGGAACAAATCATCTTTAAACTTCGGTAACTGACCTGTACCCTCCAGTACAGTCCCATCTACCAGCAACGGCACATACGTCTCAGCGTAGCCATGCTGCTCTGTATGCAGGTCCAGCATGTATTGGATCAGCGCACGGTGTAACCTAGCAAACGCCCCATGGATGGTGACAAAGCGACTGCCAGAGAGCTGCGCCGCGCGATCGAAATCAAGGCCCGAGAACAGTTCACCGATCTCAGTGTGGTCCCGGACAGTGAATCCAAACTCTGGCTTTCGGCCAACGACGGCGATCTCAACGTTCTCGTCTTCACTTGTTCCCTGCGGGACACTGACATCCGGGAGGTTCGGCGTTTCCATCAGGATCCGATCAAGCTCGACCAGCACGTCATTAAACTGTGACTCTATGGCCGCCAACTCGTCACCAATGCCCGCGATCTCGGCTTTTAACTGTTCTGCCTCGCCCCTCTTGCCGTCCTTCATCAAAAGACCTACAGACTTGGATCCATCCTTCCGCCTGTTTTGTAGAGACTCGGTCTCGAGCTGCAATGACTTCCGCTTCGTTTCCAGCGCTTGATATTCTGCAACGTCGAACGTAACACCCTTCCGAGCGAGTTGCGCGACGACTGAATCGAGATCGTTACGGAGTAGTTTGGGGTCAAGCATGAGTCTGTGTATTCCTTAACAACCGGGTGAACGGTCAGCTGACAATCCAATAAAATAAACGGCTTATCATACCAGAACACCTACCGCGATATAGAGCCCGGCCCGTGCAGGCCGTCCTAGTCCGGTCAAAATAAGCGCACCGAAACTGGGCATTGAGAATACCGTCCAAGCCGGGAATACCCCGGCGCGTCCACCGACCTATTCAACAATTAGTCCGATCAAAAATCTTCCAAGATATTCACGGCCAGCCTCTCAAAAAGAGAGACGGCGCTCCTATGACGTGCAAGACCCAGCGCGTCCCGCATACCGATTTACAGCTGTATTATCTCTGCCCCTCACCCAACGCATAAATTACATCGGCGCCTTCGGGCGGTTTAAATTCAAACAGGCGACTCGGTGGCGTGCCTTGCGTCACTGCCGTCAATGTCACAAGAGATCGGTTACCAAGCGCATCATCGATCGCAAGATCCAGCAATCGACTACCATCAAACCGGAGCACAATTCGCCGGGTCACTTCATCTGTCGCACTGGGTTCCAAATGATAGACAGCCGTCGTCCCCGAGCGATCTTCTGTTACTCGGAACCGCGACCCCAAGACGTCGAGATCACCACCAAGAATCGCGGCTGGTGAGGCGGCTAGTGCGTCGTCTAGTGGGCGCACTTGGACCTGGAATAGATCCTCGTCGAAGACCCAGAGCACCTCACCGTCAGCAACAATGACCTGAGAAAGTGGGGGATCAGTTTTCCAATAAAACGTCGTCTCAGATTCTATCGCGAGCTCGCCTGTTATCTGATTAATTGGCGACCCTCCAGGATCCAGGGTGCTTTGTTTGAAGTCAGCCGAAAATGTGCGGTAGGGCTCCAGAAGCCTTGCCAAGCTCTCAATCGGTGCCGCCGCCACCTGAACTGACAACAGCAGGCACCCGAGGCCGACCAAATAACGCATCAACGCGACCCTGCCGCCAATACTTCACGGGACCCATTGGAGCCCATTTCACTGACCACGCCTGCCGCTTCCATCGCCTCAATCATCCGTGCAGCCCGGTTGTACCCGATTTTTAATTTCCGTTGAACCGCGGAGATAGATGCGCGACGGGTCTCCGTGACAAAGGCAACCGCCTCGTCATATAACGGATCCGCCTCATCCTCCAGCAGTGATCCTTGCGCGTCCCCATCTCCTGAGCCCTGCGCGTTTAGGATCGCCTCTTCATACGCAGGCTGACCTTGCATCTTCCAGAAATTAACGACATTGTGGACCTCGTGGTCGTCCACAAAAGCACCATGTACTCTTACGGGTACGGGTTTGCCGGCAGGTAAGTACAACATGTCACCGTGGCCGAGTAACTGCTCCGCCCCGCCCTGATCTAAGACGGTCCTAGAGTCGATCTTTGAACTCACCTGGAAACTAATTCGGCTGGGGACGTTGGCCTTAATCAGACCCGTGATCACGTCCACCGAGGGTCTCTGCGTCGCAAGAATCAGGTGTATGCCAGCTGCTCGGGCCTTCTGAGCAAGTCTCGCGATTAGCTGGTCTACTTTTTTACCCACAATCATCATCATGTCAGCGAACTCATCGATCACGACCACGATAAAAGGCATCGGTTTCAGCTCAGGCGCGGCCTCGTTGGGGTCAAAGCCGGTTGGGACAAAGCTTGGATCAACAATGGGTTCTCCGAGCTGCTCATGCTCCCTGATCTTTTGGTTGTACCCCTCAAGGTTCCGGACGCCAAGCGCTGCCATCAGTTTGTAACGACGCTCCATCTCACCAACACACCAGCGGAGCGCGTTGGCCGCATCTTTCATGTCCGTCACGACCGGGGCCAACAAATGCGGAATGCCCTCGTAGATTGACAGCTCCAACATTTTTGGATCAACCAAAATCAACCGCAAATCATCGGGCCGTGCCTTATATAGCATCGATAGAAGCATGGCGTTTACTCCGACGGACTTACCCGAGCCCGTGGTGCCTGCGACTAGTAAATGTGGCATCTTCTCCAGATTCACGCACACCGACTGGCCAGAAATATCATGGCCCAGGGCTAGCGATAACACAGACCGGTCGTTTGTGTAGGCATCGCTACCAAGAATCTGTGACAAACGCACCATTTCTCGGTACTGGTTAGGGATCTCTATACCCACCGTACTCTTGCCCGGGATAACCTCAACGACACGCACACTGACCAACGCCAGGCTCCTTGCGAGATCTTTAGCGAGGTTAGCAATCCGCGACACTTTGACACCGGGGGCTGGATCAATCTCAAAGCGGGTAACTACCGGTCCTGGATTAATCGCGACGATCTCTGCCTCAACGCCAAATTCTCCGAGCCGTCTGACAAGCAAGCTACCCATCTCGGTGAGCTCCTCTTGAGAGAAGCCTTTATCTGATGAAGAATCAGCGGGATCCAGCAATGACAAATCAGGCAAAGCCATCTGCCCAGCCACCACTTCGCGCGCTTGAGCCCTCGGTCTCGCTTGCGCTGAAGACGGCTCGTCATCGAGAAGCGCCTGAGCCTCGTTCAGTGGTGCAATGGTGATGTTCCGTTCAACCGACCCAGACGGCGGATCTGCACTGATAAGTGGCTCACGACGATCGGTATCGAGCCCTTCCAGCGCAGAGAGATCAAGACGAGGCCCACCAGCAAGTGAAGATTTATCTAGGTTCACCCCGGGCATCGAATCTTCAGGACGATAGATATCCCGATTTGCTTTGAGTCCCAAGAGCTCCGCCTCAATCTGCGCGACATCTGCCTCGGGCGGACACGGCGCGACTTTGGTTAACGTATTGCGGACGGTTTTCGGGAGGATCGTGCGGTTAATTGGCGCTAGTAACCGCCCAACTATTGAGCGGCGACTCTCCATGGTTAACTGCGCAGGGCGCCTCCTACCGGTCAGCATCCCGGAAATTGCTCGCCCTGTCTCGAGCATCACATATCCGAGCCCTGCGAGCATATCGGGCCACGATACAGAGAAAACGATGGTCAGTCCGAGGAGGCTCAAAACAAGGCCGCTCAGGGCCATCCCAGTGATCCCGAAGTTCACGACCAAGCCTTGATTCAATACACCACCCAAGATTCCGCCGCCGGTGGTTCCTATCGGTAACCAACTCGAGCCTGCCCCAAGATGCAGTCCAAACATGATGCAGAGACCAGGAATCAGTATTGCCACTCCTAGTAACCTCGCGATCCAAATACGACCATCCAGGGTCCCGCGGGTAATCCAGCGAACGATAACCATCGGAAGCGAGGCCACGGCAAATGCCGTATAACCAAACCAAGACAACAGCCAATCAGAAACAAACGCACCGACCAGACCGATCGCGTTGTGCACTTCCGTAACCGCCCCCTGATAGGACCAACCCGGATCTCTCACATCAAAGGACAGGAGCGCCAAGAGGAGAAAAACGGTTAGCGCAACGCCCAAAAGCCAGGTGACTTCGCGTATTAAACGGCTGTACCAGGTCTGTGGTTTAGATTCGTTCAACCGAACTCCTTGGAGGATCGACTCATGACCTTATAATCTATACGCCTGTGAATACATTGGCGAAGTTTAACAGAGAAGGACACATCAATCGTGCATCATCAACTTATCATTCTTGGTTCGGGTCCGGCCGGATGGACAGCAGCCGTCTATGCCGCTCGCGCAGGCCTCTCTCCCGTCGTCGTTACAGGGACACAGGTTGGTGGCCAGCTCACGACAACCACAGAAGTCGAAAACTGGCCGGGCGGTGTTTCTGACCTGCAAGGCCCTCAGCTGATGATCGACATGCAAGCTCATGCGGAACGTTTTGATACCAAAGTTATCAATGATCATATTCACACGGCCAACCTCCAACGGAATCCATTTGAGTTGGTCGGTGATCAAGGCACCTATACATGCGATGCGCTGATCATCTCAACCGGCGCAAGTGCTCAATACTTGGGCCTTGAGTCTGAGGAGGAATTCAAAGGACGGGGTGTTTCTGCATGCGCAACCTGTGATGGCTTCTTCTACCGCGGAAGGTCAGTCGCCGTGGTCGGTGGCGGTAACACTGCGGTTGAAGAGGCACTATATCTCGCAAACCTGGCCGACTCGGTCAAACTCGTTCACAGACGGGATTCTCTCCGCGCAGAGAAAATCCTCCAGGACCGTTTATTTTCGAAAGACAACATCGATGTGATCTGGAATCACCAACTCGACAGGGTGTTGGGCGATGATGCAGGTGTCACTGGACTCAGTCTCAAATCAACACAAGATGGCTCAACCCAGCGTATCGATGTACACGGCGTATTCATTGCGATCGGACACAAACCGAACACGGACCTCTTCGCAGGCCAGCTTGATATGAACGGCGGTTATCTCGTCGTTCGCTCAGGTCTCGATGGGTTTGTGACCGAAACATCTGTTCCTGGCGTGTTCGCAGCAGGAGACGTGGCAGATCACATCTATCGACAGGCAATTACATCGGCAGGCTTCGGCTGTATGGCTGCTCTCGATGCAGAACGTTATCTCGACGAGTCTGGGCGCTGATTCCCTGGATCCCACCCAACATCCTGGATTTCCCAGATGTGACCGAAGCACTCGATGACCCGAACGGGTTGTTGTGTGCTGGAGGCAACCTATCGCCCGAGCGCCTGCGACTCGCCTACTCCCGTGGCATATTTCCCTGGTTCTCTGAAGGCGAGCCGATCCTCTGGTGGAGCCCAGACCCCCGGCTAGTTCTAGAGCCTCGCGCCTTTAAGTTCAGACGAAGCCTAAGACAATCAATCAAAAAGCAAGGTTTTGAGGTCCGAATCAATGCGCAGTTCGAGAAGCTGATCCGTTTGTGTGCATCGACACGGCAGGGTCGTGAGGGGACCTGGATCAATGAAGACATGATCGAGGCCTATGTCGAGCTCCATCGACAGGGTTACGCCATCTCATTTGAAACCTACCGCGGCACCGAACTCGTCGGTGGACTCTACGGCGTCAGAATTGGACGCGTGCTGTTTGGGGAATCGATGGTCTCCCTCGTTCCAGACGCATCGAAAGCCGCACTGTCGTCACTTTGCCAAGAATCTGACCTACATCAGATTGATCTTATCGATTGCCAGGTTCCCACATCGCATCTCGAGTCGCTAGGTGCTAGCCTTATCGCTCGCGCTGATTTTATTGAGAGAATCAACGAACTTGCATCATGAGCAGTCTTGATACACTAAAATTTTTTTCTACCGCACCGCACCCATGTAGCTACCTAGATGAGCAGGAAGCAACAACCTTATTTGTGGAGCCAAGTGCATCAATAAGCCCAGAACAACTAGTGAAACTCGCTGAGTCCGGGTTCAGGCGGTCTGGCCGGTACATCTATAGACCGCATTGTGCGCAATGCACCGCCTGTATCTCGGTGCGGGTCCCGGTCAAATCATTTCGGCCTAAACGACGGCAGATCCGGACACTTAAGACAAACCAGGACGTATGCTTCACCGCAAGAACACCGATCTTGGATGAAGAGCGCTATGACCTCTTTCGGCGGTACATTGAGGTACGTCACTCTGATGGCGACATGTATCCGCCGTCGCCTTCGCAATATGAATCGTTCCTCGCGTCAAATAGTGAGCATGCATTCTTCCTCGAAGCCCGCGTCAATGAGCGTCTCATCGCGGTGACTCTATTCGATGAGATTCCGGGAAATGGACTCTCTGCGATCTACACATTCTTTGAACCAGATACTGAGTTTGATGCCCGAAGTCTTGGACGCTTAATGGTGTTGCAGCTCATCGAAATCGCACAGCAAATGAAGCTTCCTTATGTCTATCTGGGCTACTGGATTCGTGATTCAAAGAAAATGGCGTACAAAAACGAGTACCGCCCAATTGAGATGCTCATAAACAGCAGGTGGATTCGCGCGGAGTAAGCGGGCATAATCGCGCCTTTCATCACGCTCAAAGGGAGCCCAATGGCAAAAGAAGATTCAATTGAAATGGAAGGCACGATCGTTGATACGCTGCCGAATACCATGTTCCGTGTCGAACTCGATAATGGTCACGTCGTAACAGCTCACATTTCTGGAAAAATGCGCAAGCACTACATCCGAATCCTGACTGGCGACCGAGTGACTGTAGAACTCACGCCCTACGACCTGACAAAGGGGCGTATCACGTTCCGGGCACGCTGACATATTGTCGTCCCGGAGTTTCCGGGGTAACCAAACCTCATGCTGTTTCTTTCGATTTTACTTCACGAGGTGCTATTTCAAAGCCCAGTTCGTCATTCTTTTCGACTGTAACTAGCACGCTGCCGCCGCCTGCCAAGTCACCAAATAGAATCGCATCCGCCAATGGTTTCTTGATCGAATCCTGAATCAATCGTGCCATCGGACGGGCACCCATCGATTTGTCATAACCACGGATTGCAAGCCAGCGCATCGCAGAATCATCAAGCTCAATAGAGACCTTGCGATCATCGAGTTGAGCCTGTAGTTCGGCAATGAATTTATGAACAACCTGTTCAATCGCCTCTTCAGTCAATGCACCAAACTGCACGATCGCGTCCAAACGGTTACGGAATTCCGGCGTGAAATAGCGCTTGATCGCTTCCATTGCATCGGTCGTCTGATCCTGCTCACTAAACCCAATGGTTCGTTTGGAAAGACTCTCAGCACCGGCGTTGGTAGTCATAATCAAAACGACATGGCGGAAGTCCGCTTTTCTACCGTTATTATCGGTCAGGGTGCCGTGGTCCATCACCTGCAATAGCAGGTTATAAACGTCAGGGTGTGCTTTTTCAATCTCATCGAGGAGCAACACGCAGTGAGGATTCTTGGTAATCGCTTCGGTCAAGAGACCGCCCTGGTCAAACCCAACATATCCTGGGGGTGCACCTATCAAGCGACTGACGGTGTGACGCTCCATATATTCAGACATATCAAACCGGACCAGCTCAATACCCAAGGTCCTCGAAAGTTGTCGACTGACTTCTGTCTTACCGACACCTGTAGGGCCCGAAAATAGGAAACATCCGACGGGCTTCCCTTCCTGCTTCAGCCCGGCGCGCGATAACTTGATCGCCGAACTCATGCGCTCGATAGCCTCATTCTGACCAAATACGGTCAGTTTCAGATCACGCTCGAGATTTTCAAGCACCTCAGTGTCTGATTTGGATATCTGCTTCGGCGGAATCCGGGCAATGTTGGCAACCACCGCCTCAACTTCAGGTACCCCAATCACCTTTTTGCGGCGCGACGGTGGCATTAGGCGCTGCACGGCCCCGGCCTCGTCAATGATATCGATCGCCTTATCTGGTAGATGCCGATCGCTCATATACTTCGCGGATAACTCGGCGGCCGAGCTCAAAGCAGCCTTGGTGTAGCGGAGCTCATGGTGTTCCTCGAAGCGCGATTTCAGACCATGTAAAATCTTGATCGTGTCCTCGACGGATGGCTCCAGGACGTCAACCTTCTGAAACCGACGAGCTAAT
>JBMZTF010000057.1:0-9121 GCA_049623565.1 Litorivicinaceae bacterium | reverse complement strand
CGAGACTGACGATTTGATTGATGCTGAGTCAATAGGGTGGATGAATCCGGGTGTCGTCCTCGTCAATACGGCCCGGGGTCGATTAGTTGATGAGAAAGCATTAATAGAGGCATTGCACTCAGGGCATATTGCGGCCGCTGGTCTGGATGTCTTCCAGACCGAGCCTGGTGGTAACCCGGCACTCGCTGCCTGTTCTAACGTTTTCATGTTGCCGCATCTAGGGTCATCAACCAGAGAGACCCGAAAGGCGATGGGCGACAGAGCGCTCGACAACCTCGATGCATTTTTTGCTGGGCAGGAGCCGCGAGACCGCCTTGTGTAACGGCTTGCTAAATTTGGTCTGACCAGTTACGCTACTGGTAAGACCAGTTTAGATTGTCGGTGTATATCGAATGGACAGTTACCTATCGACTCCCCGAGTGACACGTGCCGCGGATGCGATCATGGATCAGATCGAGCGTTTGATCCTCGAAGGTAAGGTGCGCCCGGGGCAAAAGTTACCGTCCGAACGGAGCCTTGCGGAAGAGTTTGATGTGTCTCGGCCGACTGTCCGAGAGGCGATTCAGAAGCTTGAGGCTAGGGGTCTAATTCAACGTCGACACGGGGGCGGGACGTTCGTGGCGGAACACGTGGGTTCCACATTTATTGACCCGATGATGTCGATGATACAGCGGTCTCCTGATGGGACTTTCGATATCCTCGAGCTCCGATTTGCGCTTGAGAGTGTGGCGGCATGGCTGGCGGCGGACCGGGCAACGGAGCGTGCGCGTGGCAACGTTCAGCGCCGGTATCATGAGCTACAGGCCGCCGTTCGCTCGCATGACTTGCATCGGGAAGCGAAGGCAGACGCGGACTTTCACCTCGCGGTGGCAGAGGCATCGCAGAACGGTGTGATTCTTCACATAATGCGGTCGATTTTTGTGTTGTTGGAAGAGTCGATTGTGAGGAATCTGGCAGAACTGAATCTGGATCGAGTTAGAAAACAAGATTTAGCGCTTCAGCATGAGGCGATATATCGCGCGATCGTCATCGATCGTGACCCGACGGCAGCAAGGAGGGCAGTCCGTCAGCACATGTTAATTGTGAGCGAGTCACTGGACCGTGAACGGCTCGCAGATACGAAACCACGCCGCCTAAGAGAGTTGACACAATCGACTTAATTTAAGTGCCGTGGATCACCAACCAAACCAACGAGGTGAATGATATGGCGAATACGCCAGTAATAGCCGACCAAGATCCGGTCGAGACAAAAGAATGGCTAGAAGCCTATGAGTCAGTTTTACAACATGAGGGTGCCGATCGCGCGGCTTATTTGCTAAATCAGCTCGTTGCACGTGCCAGCCAGGAGGGAGCGAGCCTTCCGGTTGCCATGACCACACCGTATCGGAACACCATCCCCTTGCAAAATGAGGCTCCGATGCCGGGCGATCTTTTCATGGAACGTCGCATCCGGAGTTTGATCCGCTGGAACGCGCTGGCGATGGTCATGCGAGCGAATAAAACGGGCGATGATCTGGGCGGTCACATCGCAACCTATCAGTCGGCAGCGACGCTTTATGAGGTCGGGTTTAATTATTTCTGGAAAGGTCCAGACCATCCTGAGGGTCAGGACCTTCTTTATATCCAGGGGCACGCGAGCCCGGGGATCTATGCGCGGTCTTTTTTAGAAGGTCGTCTATCCGAGAATCAACTGGATAACTTCCGACGCGAGGTTGATGGGGACGGTCTATCGTCATATCCGCACCCTTGGCTGATGCCAGATTATTGGCAGTTCCCGACGGTTTCGATGGGACTTGGTCCAATTCAGTCGATTTACCAAGCACACGTGATGAAATACTTGGTTAACCGCGGTCTTTCGGATCAGCCGAATCGAAAAGTCTGGGCATTCCTTGGTGACGGTGAGATGGATGAGCCTGAATCGCTTGGTGCTATTGGACTCGCCGGTCGCGAGCGTCTGGATAACTTGATCTTCGTGATCAACTGTAACCTTCAGCGCTTGGATGGGCCAGTTCGCGGAAACGCGAAAATTGTCCAAGAACTCGAAGGTCAGTTCCGTGGCGCCGGTTGGAACGTAATAAAAGTACTTTGGGGCGGCCAGTGGGATCCGCTGTTTGCGCGTGACCGACATGGGTTGATGCAGAAAGTAATGGATGAGGTTGTGGATGGCGAACTCCAAAACTGCAAGGCAAAGGGAGGCGCTTACACCCGTGAGCATTTTTTCGGTAGGTATCCAGAGCTGAAAGAGATGGTTGCGGATATGTCCGATGATGATATTTTCCGGCTCAACCGAGGCGGACATGACCCGAAGAAGGTTTATGCGGCGTACCATGACGCGATCAAACACACGGGGCAGCCGACGGTGATTCTTGCGCAGACTGTGAAAGGTTACGGGATGGGATCTTCGGGCGAGTCCGCAAATCCGTCCCACCAAGTTAAGAAACTCGACCTTGAGAGCTTGAAGCGATTCCGTGACCGGTTTTCGATACCGGTCAGCGATGATGACCTGTCTGATGTCCCGTACTACAACCCCGGTTCTGACAGCCCTGAGAGCAAGTACCTGCAAAAACGCCGACAGACGCTCGGTGGGTTTCTCCCGGCGCGTCGACCCAGGAAAGACCCGCTTGGGTGTCCGGGTTTGGATGCATTCAAGCAGCAACTGAAAGGCACGGGAGATCGTCAAATCTCAACGACCATGGTGTTTGTTCGTATTCTGTCTACCCTTGCTAAGGACAAAACCATCGGGCATCGGATCGTTCCGATTGTTCCTGACGAGGCTAGAACCTTTGGCATGGAGGGCATGTTCAAGCAATTGGGTATCTACACTACTGAGGGTCAGAAATATATTCCCCACGATGTAGATCAGGTTCTGTCCTACCACGAAGACAAGGCAGGTCAGATTCTCGAAGAAGGGATCAACGAATCAGGTGCTTTCTCGGCCTGGATGGCTTGCGCTACCTCATACGCGAATCATGACCAAGCACTGATCCCATTCTACATATATTACTCGATGTTCGGACATCAGCGGGTGGGTGATCTGACCTGGGCGGCCGGTGATATCCAGGCGAAAGGATTCTTGTTGGGAGCGACCTCTGGGCGGACTACGCTTAATGGTGAGGGATTACAGCATCAGGACGGTCACAGCCATATTCTGGCGGGAACGGTCCCAAATCAGCGCTCGTATGACCCAACGTACAGTTACGAGGTTGCGGTGATCGTGCAGCATGGTCTGAGGCAGATGTACGACGAAAACCAAAGTGTCTTCTACTACATCACTCTAATGAACGAGAACTATAACCACCCCGATATGCCTGAGGGTGTCGAGTCAGACATCATTAAGGGTATGTATCTATTGAGGCCTGTGGTCTCCGGGATGAAACACGTGGTCCGTCTTTTGGGTTCGGGAACGATCCTGAGAGAAGTAGAGGTTGCCGCTGAGATGTTGAAAGAGTTTGGAGTCGGAGCCGAGGTATATAGCGCGACGAGCTTCAACGAGTTACGCCGCGATGGTCAATCGGCTGCCCGACATAATTTGCTGCATCCAGAGCAGAAGACGGCTCGTGTCAGCCATGTGGAGACATTGTTAGGTGACTCTGATGCGCCTGTCATAGCGGCAACTGACCACATCCAGTTGTATTCAGAACAGATACGACCGTTTCTAGGTAGGACGACCTACATCACGTTGGGCACCGATGGCTTCGGACGTTCAGACTCACGTAAGAAACTACGAGAACATTTCGAGGTAGATCGCAGGTTCGTAACGATCGCCGCGCTCCGCGCGCTGTCGATGGATGGGAAAATCGATCCCAAGATTGTGTCGAAGGCGATAAAGGACTTCGGTATTGACCCAGATCGTCTTGATCCAGTGACGCTGTAAGGAGGGATAACATGACAACGATTCGTGTACCAGATATCGGTGATGCCTCAAACGTCACAGTCATCGAAATTGCAGTCTCGCAAGGTGATACCGTTTCTGAGGGCGATACACTGATTGTTCTTGAATCGGATAAGGCGTCGATGGAAATCCCGGCGGATGCATCAGGTTTAGTCGGAAAAATTCATGTCTCTGAAGGGTCTGAGGTCAACGAAGGCGACCCAATTTGTGAGCTTGATGGTCTGGGGTCGGTAGCTAAGCCCCCCAAAGAATCGGTCCCAGCAGAGCCTCTAGTGGCAGAGGCTAGCGGGGCGCCACAATTAGTGTCTGTTCCGGACACAGGCAGTGCGGATGGCGTGACAGTCATCGAAATAGCCGTCGCTGTCGGCGAAAGCGTTGCTGAGGGAGATACTCTGATTGTCCTGGAGTCTGATAAGGCATCAATGGAAATCCCTGCACCAGCGCCTGGTGTCGTGACGGTTTTGAAGGTGTCTGAGGGACAGCAGGTTGTCCAAGGCGATCCGATTTGTGAGATGACTGCAGACAATTTTGAGGATGGCTCAGCGGTTGCACCACAAGCGTCATCTGAGCCTATGGTTCAAGCACCAGCAGAAAAACCTATTTCGCACGAAAGCGGTGGTGTTGAACGGGTCGTGGTACCGGATACTGGGAACGCCGATGGTGTTACCGTTATTGAGGTCAGTATCGCTGTGGGTGATGAGGTAGCCGAGGGCGACACAATAATTGTCCTAGAGTCGGATAAAGCATCCATGGAAATCCCCTCACCAGTGGGTGGGAAAGTGTTGGCAATATCTGTCAAAGAAGGTGACTCTGTCGCTCAGGGTGATCTGATTGCTGATGTTGAAGCGACCGGTGGATCCACGACCCAGGTTACAACAACTGCCAATAAAACAACTGCACCAGCAGCGGTATCCGCGCCCGCCCCGGCTGCTACGCCTCCCGTGGTAGAGGAAACTAGCGAGGCATCGGTCGGCTCCAGTGTGCATGCTGGACCAGCTGTTAGAGCGCTCGCTCGTGAACTGGGGGTTAACTTGTCAAACGTTGCTTCAACAGGGCCGCGGGGGCGTATCACAAAAGATGATCTACATAATTTCGTAAAGTCGAGGCTCAAGGAGGTCGATTCTGGCCGGACTGCGAGTGTTGGATCAGGGATACCCCCTATTCCGCCATCAGATTTTGCAGCCTTCGGTCCGGTGGAACGGATTCCGATGACCAAGATTCATAAACTGACCGCCGACAATATGACCCGTTGTTGGCTCAACGTGCCTGCAGTCACTCAGTTCGATGAAGCAGACATCACGGATCTGGAAGAGTTCCGTAAATCGATGAAGGCAGAGGCTGAAAAGAAAGGTGTGAGATTGACTCCATTACCCTTCTTAATAAAGGCTGCGGCTTACGCATTGACAGAGCTCCCGCAGGTGAATGCGTCAATCGATCCGTCTACTGATGAGATTGTTCGTAAGGGCTATGTTCACATTGGGATCGCAGTCGATACCCCTGATGGTTTGATGGTGCCTGTCGTTAGGGATGCGGATCAGAAGGGTATTTGGGAAATAGCTGCCGAGGTCTCTGAGCTTGCAGACAAGGCGAAGAGTAAGAAGCTGAAGCCTGCTGAAATGCAGGGCGCGACGTTTACAATTTCATCGCTTGGTTCCATCGGTGGTACCTCGTTCACTCCGATTGTCCCGTCTCCGCAAGCCGCAATCCTCGGGGTCTCTAAGGCATCGATGCAGCCCGTATGGGACGGCTCTGCGTTTCAGCCTCGACTGATGCTGCCTCTCTGCCTTTCCTATGATCACCGCGTGATTAATGGTGGAGATGGTGCGCGTTTTACGACAATTCTAGGCAAAGTGCTGGGCGATATTAGGCACTTGGTGTTCTGACGAAATGCCCGGCTTGCCGGGCATTTTTTATTGTATTCTTTTTGAGTTCCAGAACACTTCTTGGCCGCCATCGCGTCGAGCGAGTTGGCGGGCCATGACAAACAAGACATCCGAGAGCCTGTTGATGTATCGTTTCAAGTCGTCCCCGATGCTTTCGTCCTTTGAAAGCGTCACAATGACGCGTTCCGCGCGTCGAGCCACCGCGCGTGCCATGTGGCAGAGCCCCGCTGATGTGGAACCGCCCGGTAAGATGAACTCTTTAAGCGGTGGCAGTTCTTCATTCAATTGATCACACAAAACCTCAAGGTCTGACACCATCTGTGATTGGATCAATTGAAACCCCGGGACGGCAAGCTCCCCACCGAGGTCGAATAGTCGATGTTGAATCTCAGTCAAAGGCTCGATCAAAGGCTCGTCTGCTGGCAGTTCCGCGAGCAGTAAGCCAATCCAAGAGTTGAGCTCGTCAATCGTTCCCACCGCTTCGATACGGGGGCTATCTTTGGTTATTCTTGAGCCGTCGCCAAGACCGGTCGTACCGTCATCGCCCGTCTTGGTATAAAGCTTTGTGAGTCGGTTACCCATTTGATTCCTTCTGGCGAATTGATATTTGCTCAAGAGGTTTTCGTATGATCATCAAAAGAACCAGTCCAGGAATGACCATCACAGCGGTTATCACAAAGAATAACGTCCAATTGCCCCCTGTCCAGTCGACAAACCATCCGCCACTGGAGGCCAATACAGTTCGTCCAGCATTTCCGATTGATGCCAATAGTGCATATTGAGTCGCAGAGAAGGCTTTGCCCGTAAGTGCTGTGAGGAAGCTGACGAAAGCAACTGTCGAGAATGCTGTTGTAAAATTATCGGTCAAAATAGCGAGCAACAGAATGGATTTGTCAGGGCCCGCCATCGCGAGCCATGCGAATAATAGATTGCTGCCGGCCATTACAACGCCGCCGATAAACAAACCACGAGTTACGCCAAGCCGCACATTAATGACACTGCCAACTAAAGCAAAGACGCAAGTCGCGAGTCCACCGTAGAGTTTTTGGTAAGTACCAATTTCTTCGTTTGTGAAGAGCTCCTTATAGAACACTATTGACATACGACCTAGAAACGCTTCACCGATTTTGAAGAGGAAGATGAATACAAGGATTAAGACGGCAAGCTTTACCCCATGATTTTTGAAAAAGTCGGCGAGCGGTTCCCAGGCGGTGACCGTTAACCAAGTGATCATACGCTGGAATTTTGATTGCCCGCGTTTCGCGTAACCTGCTTCAATTTCCCGTTGAAGAGACTCGCGCTCAGTGATCGGTTCGGTCACAAAGCAGGTCGTTATCATAAAACCAAAAAGGCACCCAGCCAGCATTAGATAGACATTGTTCCAACCAAATGTGTCTGCGTATGCAAATGCAAAATATCCGGGAAATGAGTAGCCAGCCCACCAGCCTACTGTCGCCATTGCAGAGGCGGCCGGAATGGAGGATTGACTGCCATAGGAAAAGTGATCGACACGAAAAGCGTCAATCGCGATGTCTTGAGTTGCTGAGAAAAGTGCAACACCAAAAATGAGAAGGCCTACTAGGACCAACGAATCGGCCGGCGAGCGGATCGTCGCCAGATAAAGAGTAAGCGCTGCCATCGCGCCTTGGGTGAGTATGATCCAACTCTTTCTTTGACCGATACGTGTGATGGCAGGGATGTTGACGCGGTCAACCAAGGGGGCCCATAAAAAATTGAACGCGTAGATGCCATAAGCGATACCTACGAGCCCAATATCGGTTCTTGAAACACCCGCATCTTTGAGCCAGGCCGCCAGCGCTGATGCAATCAAGACCCAAGGAAATCCGCTCGCACAACCCATCAGAAAGACCCATAAAATACGTCTGTCGAGATAGGTTTTAACAGTGTCTTTGAGTGTCATAGGTCATCTCAGGTAAACCTCCATTGTCGGCTGCCTACCCTGAAAGGCAAGGTTTTTAGATGCGAAGGCCGCCATCAACCTCGATCACTCGACCATTTACGTAATCATTTTCCAGGATAAATTCTACTGTTTTCGCGATTTCATCTGGCTGGCCTAGACGCTTGGCGGGAATGCCTGCCGCGATTTTCTCTAGAGCTTCAGATTTCATCGTCAGCACCATTTCTGTTCCGATGTACCCGGGAGCGATCGCCGCGCAACGGATGCCCTGACGTGCGAGCTCCTTGGACCAAGTCACGGCCATTGCCGCTACGCCGGCTTTGGTTGCTGTGTAGTTAGTCTGGCCCATGTTTCCGTGGCGTGAAATTGAGGAAATATTGATAATGCATCCGCCGTTACCAGCCTTGACCATCTCAGTAGCAGCTGCGCGGCCACATAAAAATGTTCCGGTGAGGTTCACGTCAATGACCTGCTGCCATTGTCCAAGGCTCATCCGCTTCTCTACAACATCTTCTTTGACTTTGAGAAACAAGGAGTCACGCGTGATGCCTGCATTGTTTACTACAGCATCGAGTCGGCCGGTTTTTGCGGCAATCTGGGCAAAGGTCTGGTCTACCTCGTCCTCCTGAGTTACGTTGCAGATCCAAGAAGAGGCGGTGGCACCCGCGTCTTCGATTAGCTGTTTTGCTTCTTCCAGAGTTTTGGTGTTTGTGTCGATGAGAGCAATATTTGGTTGTTTAGGTGCGAGACGTAACGCTGTTGCGAGGCCGAGTCCCTGAGCCCCGCCAGTGATGACGATAACCTTGCCGTTGAGATGCATATGTATTCCTTAACTAGTATCTATCTGGCCATCATAAAAAATGTTTGTTGCAATGCAATATCTTGTTTCGCAGTTTAGTTGCACTGCAAAAAAAAGCTACCCCTCTTTGGTTTGTGATCGACAAATCGGTATCCTGAATTCCGGGGGACTCGTGATGCCTTTAATCATTTTTATGCTTGTGCCTATTATTGAGATGTGGATCCTGATTGAAGTTGGTGGCTGGATTGGTGCATTGCCGACTATCGGATTGGTCGTTTTGACAGCGACCTTGGGATTATCACTCCTTAAACATCAGGGCCTCTCAACCTTGATGAGCGCAAGACGCAAGATGGATGAGGGGTCGATTCCAGCGTCTGAACTGGTGAGCGGAGTCATGATTGGTGTGGGTGGTGCTCTGTTGCTCACTCCTGGCTTCGTAACGGACGCCGTCGGCTTTGCTCTACTTATGCCCCAGGCTCGTCAGTGGCTCCTGCTCAAACTGATCGATCGCTACCGTGACAAGATTGCTATTGAAGGCGAGTTCCACCGGGTCGACGATAGAAATTTTTAGCAAGACCGTTGAAAAAAATAAAATGTGGCTCCATCAACGGGCATGTCTCGGGGACTGC
>JBMZTF010000056.1:0-9212 GCA_049623565.1 Litorivicinaceae bacterium | reverse complement strand
GTGTACGTCTTCACGCGCGATCGACCATGTGAATTGACCTGATTCAATTTCAGCCTCGATCTGATGGAGGCCCTCAATGATCGTGTGGTGGTCAGTGTCGGTTAGGATTCCCTGTTCAGCAAGCATTGTGGCGTGTGCGATTGATCCCTGAATATCTTCGTGTGCCATGCGTTGGTCGAATTCGACGGATGCAGTGAATGCTTGGACGAACGCATCGGTCGATTCCGAAAAGCGGCCGCCCCATAAAGCTTTGGGCGTTTCCTGACTCATAGAGACTCCTTCATTAGGCATCCAGTATACTTTGTGTAACAAAGGACCACACATGCAAAAAACATTAACTATCGCGACGAGGAAGAGTCCGTTGGCTCTTTGGCAGGCCTACCATGTGCGTGATCGCCTTCAAGCACGGTTTCCGTACCGGACGATTGAGCTCCTAGAGATGGCGACGATGGGAGATGAGCAGCTTGACGTTTCATTGACGAAAATTGGGGGTAAAGGAGTATTTGTCAAAGAACTAGAGACAGCGCTTTATGATGGTAGAGCTGATCTCGCTGTCCATTCATTGAAAGACGTACCAATGGAGCTCCCAAATGGTCTCGATTTGTGCTGCTTAACGGCACGTGAAACTCCAACAGATGCAGTAGTTCATCGCATTGGAACAACGGCTTGGGCAGGTTTTGCCGATATCCCTCAGGGCGCGCACTTGGGTACTTCAAGCCTGCGACGAATTGCCCAGATTCGCGCTTTACGACCAGACCTAAAACTTTCCCCAGTACGAGGCAACTTGGGTACTAGGCTTAAAAAACTCGACTCAGGTGAGTTTGACGGTCTTGTGCTCGCATCTGCGGGCCTAAAGCGACTTGAGTTGAGTGAGCGGATCGCCTTTGAAACAACGCCTGAGGAGATCTTACCTGCGTGTGGTCAGGGTATTCTTGGAATTGAGACCAGAGAAGATGATCCTCTCATCCAGGACATTGTTGCGACACTAAAAGATGCAGCGGGTGAAATCGCTGGTCGTGCTGAACGTGCATTGAATCGTCATTTGAACGGTGGCTGTCAGGTGCCGATTGCGGCCTATGCAATTGAGCGAGACGATCAGCTTTGGTTACGTGCATTAGTGGGCTCCGCTGATTGCGGAACACTTTTAAAGGCGGAGGGTTTCGGTAAACTCGATGATGTGGAGAATCTCGGGATTCGTGTCGCAGAGGATCTAATCGCTCAAGGTGCAAAAGAACTGCTTGCCCAGGCGGGATTGTATTGAAGCTTTGGTTAAACCGATTGCCATCAGCGTTTCCTCGAGTTGTTGAGGCGTTTTCTGACGCGGGCTTTGATGCGATAGCACTCCCTTGTGTCCAGTCCTATCCGTTAGATGTGTCTTTGGACCCTGCAATTGTCGATTTCGATCGGTTTGATAATGTCGTCGTGACTTCTCCTGAGTCTGCTCGATTGTTGATCGATGCGGTGCTCACGCGTTGGGCACAATGGCCAGCTAAACAACAATTTTGGGCTACCGGTGTCGGGACAGCCGAAATACTCAAGAATGAGTTGTATCCGGTGCGGATAGCTCCAAGCCCGGGTTCTGACCCACTTATCCAACTGATGTTCTCTGAGGTTCGCTCAAACAGCCAAATTTTGATCGCCAGCGGAAAAGATTCTGGGCGCCAGTTTGATGAACTGAACTCTGCGTTAGCGGCTCCTGTCGCGCACCTGGAGCTATTTGAATTGGCGCCTCAATTCGATCTCGGAAACACCAGTCTCGATGAGGTTGAGGGAGTTGTTCACGGTTCTGCGCTCCTCGTGAAGACTTTTTTACAAATCGCAGATACTCATCATCTGAAGACAAGTAATTATCTGCATTTCGTAACAAGTTCTGATGCGAGAGGACAATTACCTCCCGGAAGCCGTTATCATCAGATTAACTCGCCGACACCTGATGATGTTCGACTAGCGATTCAAGGAGAGCCGAGTGTCAAAGACTGAAGAAAAATCACCTGGCCTTACTGAGGAAGCCGTCGCCGACGAACGGGTTGAGTCTGTTGACACAGATACCCAGCCTGGAGTGCACCTGCTAGCTACGCGACCTAATACTTGGATTTCTGTTGTATTGAGTTGTGTCGCGGTTTTTAGTGTTGGTCTTGCAGCTTGGTTTGGTTGGCAAGAGCTCCAGTCGTTCACGCGATCCATGCAGTCAATAGACTCGTCTGTCCAAGGTTTGAGCGCAAAGATCGCTCAGTTTGAAAATCTAAAAGTAACGACGCAGGAGCTTGATAACCAAATTCAAAGATTGGAGTCTGAGGTTGAGCGCACCGACGCTCGCAATCAGTCAGTGATCGATCGCGTTGAGATGGTCGCTGAACAGCTTGCAAAAGCGCAGGTCGATACACGAAGTAGTTATGTGTTAGCGGAAGCTGAATATCTACTCAAGCTCGCTGACCAACGACTCTTGATTGAGAGGAATCCGGAGACTGCTGTGACCTTAATGCGCACCGCACAGGCACTCTTAGGCCAATTGCAAGACGGCCGTTTAATGTCAGTGAGAGAGCGATTAGCTCAAGACTTACAGTCATTATCCACGGTTCAACCGATTGATATCTTGGGTATACAGGCGGAGTTACTCGCCTTAGATCCTGTTTTGGATGAACTACAACTGCCTGTCCGTCGCTTGGCTCCTGATACAGATTCACAAGCAAATCTTGACGTACAGGGATGGATAGGTGACTTATCTGAATTTATCCGAATTCGTGAAGTGAATGCACCGATAACACCGCTGGTTTCCGCATCTGATGCGGGACGAGCACGCGAAGTTCTTCGTTTGAGTCTAGAGCAGATTAAGGTGGCATTGATTCGCGAAGATCAAGCCCTTTTTAACGCGGGTCTTGCTCAGGCAAAACGTTTATCAATGCACTTTTTCGATGTTACACGCGGAGCTGGACTGAAAGTGATAACAGCCCTCAGTTCACTCGAGGGTATACAAATCAAACGCGAAATTCCCGACGCGGCTCAGGGCCTTCGCGCACTGAAAGCCTACCGTGATGCACTGACTCAGGAACGGGTTTCTGGTGCAGAGGTGGAGCAGTGAGCCGCCTTCTCAGAATATCGATCTGGGTCGTGATTCTCGGTGGTTTACTTGCCTTTGGCTTGTATCTTGGTGACCGCGTGAAGTCCGATCCGGGTTACGTTTTGTTTGCCTACGGTGGCTACACTGCAGAAATGTCGCTGTGGGCATTTATTATTCTTTTTATTGTCGTCACTGTTGTCCTCTGGATTGTATTTGGCTTGGGTGGTGCTTTGGGCCGTCTTCCTCTAAATATATTCAGAGCATGGGATCGGATGCGCCACCGAAAGGCTGACTTTCGTCTTGTCGAAGGTGCATTGTGGTTGCGTCGTGATGAGCCCGCGCGCGCTCTTTCGGTCCTTAAAAAAAACGCGAGTTCTGAATCTTTGCCGGCACTGCACTGGTTGTTAGCATCTGAAGCCGCGAGACGAGTCGAACAACTGGATGACTCAGAGCGTTATTTGGAATCCGCAGAGCGTTTGATGGCGAGTATCCCAAAACCTATCGAACACGATCAGATGCCACGCGATTTTAAGCCATTAATGAAGGCGTTGAAGAAAGAATGGCGCGAAGACTGGGCGCTTGCGCTCGAAACGATTGGTGACGAGGATGCCCTCTCAAGGCTGGCGACACTCAATTCGTTAGCGAAGATAAATACTGATTCGGTTGCATTGGAGATAGTAAAAGCACGGCTGGCGATGGCCGCTGGTCTCGGTGCTGAGGCAAAACACTATATCGAGCGCGCAAGCACCTTGGATGCCGACAACCCGTTAGTTCATTTGTTGCGCCTTGAGATTGAGACGGGAAGAACTGAGGCGCTTGAGAAACTCAGGCGCCGTCTAATTGAAGACACTTTCTAGCGCTTCTTCATCGATTGGAAGAATTCTTCGTTCGTAGTTGTTGTCTTCATGCGGTCGACCAAGAATTCGATCGCTTGGAGATCTTCCATTGAGTCCAGAAGCTTTCTGAGAATCCACATACGCTGCAGCTCTTCCTCCGTAGTGAGGAGGTCTTCGCGTCGCGTCCCAGACTTACGGATATTGATGGCTGGGAAGATACGCTTCTCAGCCGCTCGTCTTTCCAGGTTCAACTCTGAGTTACCAGTTCCCTTGAACTCTTCGAAAATAACTTCGTCCATTTTCGATCCGGTATCAACCAATGCGGTAGCGATGATAGATAGGCTACCACCTTCCTCGATGTTTCGAGCGGCACCAAAGAAGCGCTTTGGACGTTCGAGTGCGTGCGCATCGACACCACCGGTCAGTACTTTTCCTGATGAAGGCTGGACGGTGTTGTAAGCTCGGGCAAGACGCGTGATCGAGTCAAGCAAGATAATTACATCACGCTTGTGCTCTGTCAGGCGCTTGGCTTTCTCAATGACCATCTCAGCGACTTGAACATGTCGGGCCGGTGGTTCATCGAAGGTTGACGCTACAACTTCACCACGCACAGTGCGCTGCATTTCGGTGACTTCTTCTGGACGTTCGTCTATGAGAAGCACTATCAGGTAGCATTCTGGATTATTACGCACGATGCTATTGGCAATGTTTTGTAGCATCAGGGTTTTACCCGCCTTAGGAGGCGAAACGATCAATGCACGCTGACCCTTACCAATTGGGCAAACTAAGTCGATGATTCGCGCAGTTAAATCTTCCGTTGACCCATTACCTTGTTCCATCGTCAGACGTTCTTGCGGGAACAGAGGCGTGAGATTCTCGAATAAAATCTTGTTTTTGGCATTTTCCGGCTTGTCGAAGTTGATCTCATCAACTTTCAAAAGCGCAAAGTAACGTTCACTGTCCTTTGGGGGGCGGATCTTACCTGCGATGGAATCACCCTTTCGAAGATTGAAGCGTCGAATCTGGCTGGGAGACACGTAAATATCGTCAGGACCCGCGAGGTAACTCGAGTCAGCAGATCGGAGGAATCCGAACCCATCTGACAAAATTTCTAAGACACCATCACCGTAGATGTCTTCCCCGCTCTTCGCATGGGCTTTCAAGATTGAAAAGATGACGTCTTGTTTGCGGGATCGTGCAAGGTTTTCGAGGCTCATGCTCTCCGCAATCTCAAGGAGTTGCGGCATTGATTTTTTCTTAAGTTCTGTGAGGTTCATGTGTTCTCTGGATCGCCCGGGCGTAGACCACAGGCGGTATTTGGGTTGGTAAATCTGTGCTTTCTGAAACAAATAAGGGAGTTGTGGATGCCATCCACGATTGAATCTTAGGCACTTTCGGTGGGTTCGTCCAGTATTTTAAATATTAGAATCAAGAAATGCTGCGAGTTGGCTTTTAGACAGCGCACCAACTTTCGTTGCTTCAGGTTCACCGTTTTTGAACAAGATTAGTGTCGGTATCCCGCGGATATTAAACTTTTCAGTCGCTTCGCGGTGATCGTCAACATTTAACTTTGCGATAGTTAAGCGATCTGCGTATTCGGTGGCAAGTTCTTCTAAAACGGGGGCGATCGCTTTGCATGGCCCACACCACTCGGCCCAGAAGTCTACCAATACAGGCGTTTGCGCATCTTTGATAATGGAATCAAAGTTGTCGTTTGTGAGAGTCGTAATTTGGTCGCTCATTGTGTCCCCGTCGTATTTTTTGTTAGGCGGTGAGGTATTCAGCCGTATCGATAGCAGAATATGTGAGTATACAGTCTGCACCGGCACGCACCATTGATTCCAGACTTTCCATCATGACGGCCCTGCCGTCAATCCATCCGTTCTGATGTGCTGCCTGAATCATCGCGTATTCGCCGCTGACTTGATACACAGCAACGGGAACTTTAAAGGTTGTTTTAATGCGCTGGACTATATCGAGATAGGGAAGCCCTGGCTTGATCATTACAATATCTGCGCCCTCATGGAGATCCTCGGCAACTTCATGCAGTGCTTCATCACTGTTGCACGGATCCATTTGATAGGTCCGCTTATCTTTTTTACCCAAATTTGTGCTTGAACCAACGGCATCACGGAATGGACCGTAGAATGAACTCGCGTATTTTGCAGAGTAGGCGAGGATACGGGTATGGATATAATTTTTATCTTCCAGGGCGTTACGAACGAGACCAATCCGCCCGTCCATCATGTCACTCGGCGCCACGATGTCGGCGCCCGCTTCTGCGTGAGACAGCGCTTGTTGGACTAACACCTCACAGGTCTCATCGTTTAACACATATCCTGAGGCATCGATTAGCCCGTCCTGTCCATGGGTTGTGTATGGGTCAAGTGCGACGTCTGTGATAATGCCTAGGTCTGGTAGTTCGGATTTTAGTGCGCGAACTGCACGTTGGACCAATCCATCAGGGTTATAGGCTTCACGCCCATCCTCTGACTTGTTGTCACGAATAACTGGAAATAATGCAACTGCTGGAATACCCAGTGTATGCGCACGTTCGGCTTGCTTGAGCATTAAGTCGATTGATAACCGCTCGACACCAGGCATCGAGCTTACAGATTCACGTTCGTTGTGCCCTTCGAGAACAAACATTGGATAGATCAAGTGCGAAGTGTTCATCGTATTTTCTCGTACTAGCGCTCTAGAAAACGCATCACGTCGATTACGACGCAGTCTTCGCGTTGGATAGCCGACAGGAACAATTTCCGTCATCGTGGACCTCTTTGGGATGAAATCTATTTCGCGATATACAGGGTATCTGAATTACTATTGGGTTTCGCGTCTTTCAGAACAGTGGATACCGGAAAATTGAGTGTAGTCTCCGTAAAACGAATCAGATGGTTTGTCGGTATAGCGAGTTTCGCTCTAATCATTTGGTTCGTCAGAGATTTGCTACAGCCGACTCATTTGATCGCACGTTATTCGGAATTTAAGCTGATTATACAAAATCAATATCTTTGGTCTGCCGTGATCTTCTTTCTCATATATCTGGCAGTAGTCAGCTTGTCGTTGCCTGTGGCATCGCTATTAACGCTGATGGGGGCCGCACTATTTGGTTGGATTTCGCTACCCATTATTGTCTCAGCGGCTACAGCGGGTGCGCTCGTCGTTTTTCTTTTGGCTTCAACCATTGCCCGTGAGTTCTTTTCACAGCGCGCCGGCGGTGCGATTGATTCAGTCCAAACAGCTTTTCATCGAAGCCCAATACGCTGGCTGTTGACGATGCGATTAATTCCCTTTTTTCCATTTTGGCTAGTGAATATCGTCCCGGCATTATTACAGATGAGAATGCGCGATTATGTGCTTGCGACAGCAGTCGGCATCATCCCAGGAACTGCGGTATATGTGAGTGTAGGACGCGGGCTAGATACAATTTTGGATCAAGGCTTGAAGCCCCAATGGAATTTAAGCGAGCATCCAGAGGTATGGTTACCGTTGGTTTTACTCGGTGCTTTTTCTGGGGTGTCTGCGTTAATTTCAAATCGTTATAGGGATGAGGTGCACTCATGATTTTTCGATTCATTCTTGCAATCAGCTTGTTTGTGGGTGCTCAGCTCGTCCAAGCGGCTGAGTGGCAGGCGATAGAGGCCGATGCTAAAGGCCAGACTGTTTATTTTTATGCATGGGGCGGTTCGTCAACGATCAATAGTTACATCGAGCGTTGGGCGAAAATCGCTCGGGAGCAACATGATATTACTGTCGAGCATGTCAAAGTCGACGATATTTCCATCGCGATTCAGGGCATACAGACGGCTAAACGTGTCGGTCGATCGGACCAGGGCTCAGTTGATGTCATGTGGATTAATGGAGAGAACTTTGCCCGTATGAAGCGTGATGGGCTGCTGGGTGCTCCATTTGTTGTTGATCTTCCGTCATCGAGTGCGATCAATTTAGCTGAGCCGACCATCGCCGCTGATTTTTCGGTCCCGACAGACGGATTGGAAGCTCCATGGGGTCGTGCTCAGTTGGTTTTTATCTACGATCAGGAACGACTTGCTGAACCACCGAAGTCAATGGCTGATCTGCTCGACTATGCGAAAAATAATATGGGGCGCGTGACCTACCCTGAGCCACCCAATTTTCATGGAACGACATTCCTAAAGCAGGTCCTTTGGGAAACAACGCAACACCCTGATTGGCTGAAAGAGCCCTACTCAGAAGAGCGATTTAAGCCAGTTACTTCGCTGATGTGGGCATACCTTGATAGATTGCACCCACATTTATGGCGTGACGGGAAAGAGTTCCCCGACTCAGCAGAAGTCATGATGGATTTGTTTTCTGATGGTATCTTGGAACTTGCACTGAGCTTTAATCCAAATGATGCATCTCAGCGGATTTCGGATGGTCGTTTTGCGCCTTCCGTGCGTACCTATGTCCATGAGACTGGTACGGTTGGGAACACGCATTTTCTGGCGATTCCTTTTAATGCGCAATCCCGTGCTGGCGCGCTCGTTTGGATCAACCTTCTTTTAAGCCCCAAAGCACAGGCCGAGAAAGCAAGTCCACTGATTTGGGGCGATCCGACCGTGATCGACGTGTCTCGACTGAGCTCTGCGGATAGAACGCTTTTTCGTACGCTTGAATTAGGTCCAGCGACATTAACAGCGGAGGATCGCGGTATTCCGTTATCAGAGCCGCATGCGAGTTGGGTCGAGCCCCTAGAGCGTGCCTGGAAGGAGCGCTATTTTGGGAAGGCTAAGTGAATTGGATTGAGCGCTTTTTCGTTCTCATTCTGATTCTACCCATACTTGGCTTGTTGGATGATGCTTTTGGTCGGTATTCGGGTATTTCTTGGACGCAAGGTTGGGATCGATTATCGGGTGAGCCGGCCCTTGTTCATTCCTTGACGCTTTCCCTGTGGGTTGCGGTCGTTTCGCTTGTTATTTCATTATTCATCGCGCGCGCCGTTTCTGCTAAAGCTTTCAGAATGGATGATTCACAGTTGTGGCGGAGTTTCTTACTTGCCATGCCGCATAGCGCACTTGCTATTGGTTTAGTGCTCGCGTTATCCGCTGGTGGTGTTGTTTGGCGGTGGATCTCGGTTTTTTTTGAGGTTCCAATCGAGCAGCAATATTTCTTCCCCAGAGACCCATGGGGACTAGGAGTAATCCTATCTCTAGTGATCAAAGAAAGTGCATTTTTGACCGCTATCGCAATACCGATAACCAAACGTCTTCCACTCCAGTCCTATCGGGTCATTGCCAGGCAAGCAGGTATGACTGATACGGCATGCCATCATCAGCTCGTTTGGCCACAGGCCC
>JBMZTF010000055.1:0-9507 GCA_049623565.1 Litorivicinaceae bacterium | reverse complement strand
TACTAAAAATGTGGCTGTTTGCTGGTTCCATTTCATGGGCGTGACGGTGTTTGAACCGTCGTCCGTACCGCCGATTTATGGGTCTCCTTGATTCCCTGTGATATAAAAGAAGGCAGGTGATAGGGCTGAGGGCCAATAACCACAAAGGTCTCGAAACTTTATGAAACAAAGTGATACAAATAAAGTGGTGGCTATGGCGGGACTTGAACCTGCGACCCCAGCATTATGAGTGCTGTGCTCTAACCAGCTGAGCTACATAGCCATTTAAAAGAGGCGCGAAAGATACTCAAGTTTCACATCGCTGTCAAAGTTTAGACGTTGAACCGGAAGTGAATCACGTCGCCATCTTTTACGATGTATTCTTTTCCTTCCAGACGCCATTTGCCGGCGTCCTTAGCGGCTTGCTCTCCACCAAGAGTGACATAGTCATCGAACCCAACGACCTCTGCTCTGATGAATCCTTTTTCGAAGTCTGTGTGGATCTTTCCGGCCGCCTGGGGAGCTGTTGAGCCAACGGGGACAGTCCATGCTCGAACTTCTTTTGCGCCGGCTGTAAAGAACGTTTGCAGACCGAGGAGAGCGTAGCCTGCCCTAATGACGCGATCGAGGCCGGCTTCAGCCAAACCAAGCTCGTCTAGAAACTCAGCTTTTTCATCGTCGTGGAGCTCTGCTATTTCTGACTCGATTTTGTTACAGATCGGCACGAGTTCGGCGTTTTCCCTAGCCGCAATTTCACGGACTTTTTCAAGCCAAGGGTTATTATCAAAACCATCCTCTGAAATGTTCGCCACGTAGAGTGTTGGCTTAATTGTGAGTAGGTTTAATGTTTTTATCACCGCGAATTCGTTACTGGACAAATCGACCGACCGGACTGGCTTCCCCTGGTTCAAAACGGGAAGGAGTTTCTCACAGACTGTCATTAACGTTTTCGCATCTTTGTCACCGCCTTTGGCCTGTTTCTGTGCTTTGTGCATCTGTTTTTCTACAGACTCGAGGTCGGCTAACGCGAGTTCGGTGTTAATGACTTCGATGTCAGACTCAGGATCGATTCTGCCGGCAACATGAACGATATTTTCATCTTCAAAACAACGCACCACGTGTGCAATCGCATCAGTCTCCCGGATGTTTGCCAAGAATTGGTTCCCGAGACCTTCGCCCTGAGAGGCACCGGCTACGAGACCTGCGATATCCACAAACTCCATCGCTGTTGGTACGACACGCTCGGGATTTACTATCTCTGATAGTTGGTCTTGACGCGGATCCGGAATCGGGACAACACCGGCGTTGGGTTCAATGGTACAGAACGGGAAGTTTTGTGCTTCTATCCCGGCCTTTGTTAATGCATTGAAAAGAGTTGATTTGCCGACGTTTGGTAATCCAACAATACCGCATTTGAAGCCCATACCATCTCCTCTAGCGCTGGTGCAGTGCGTTCATGGCGTTATCCCATTCGCCTTGAACGATGTCTGTCATAAATTTAAGTGTGTGGTCAATCGCGTTTTCGATTTCCTGGAGTTGCTCTGTCGGTGCTTTACTTAAGACGTATCCATGCACTTTAGATTTGTGTCCGGGGTGACCAATGCCGACACGGATTCTCGCATAACCTGGTCCAAAGACTCGATGGAGGTCGCGTAGTCCATTGTGGCCACCATGGCCGCCACCTTGTTTCAGCCTTATTTGGCCAGGCTCAATATCAAGTTCGTCGTGAACAACAAGAATCTCTTGAGGGTCGATCTTGTAATACTGTGCGACCGCCAGCGCGCTTTGGCCCGAGCGGTTCATGAATGTCATTGGCTTCAGTAGATGGATTGCTTGCGGACCTATTATGCCTTTACCTGCTAAACCAAAGAATTTTGATTCTGCTGATAGTGAGCTGGATATTCGGTTTATGAGTGCGTCTAACAGCCAAAACCCGGCATTGTGCCGGGTTTCTGCATATTCAGGCCCGGGGTTCCCTAGCCCTATGATGAGCTTGTAGGTGCTCACTCGTCGCCTTCAGACTCACCTTCTTCTGCGTCGTCAGCTGCTGGTTCAGGATCAGCCGACGCGCCCTTCGGCTTGTGAATACTAGCTACTGGAAGGTCGGAATCGTGTGCCAAGGCTACAAAGGTAACACCCTTCGGCGCCTTGAGATCAGACAGGTGAATCACCTGATCGAGTTCGACGTCAGCTAGGTCGACTTCGATGAATTCAGGTAGATCTTTTGCTGAACAAGAGACTTCGATTTCAACTGCATCGTGGTGAATAACGCCACCTTGCAACTTGACACCTTTGGAGGTTGTTTCATTCAAAAAGTGAACAGGTACGTTAATCTTCAATACTGTGCCGGCAGATGCGCGTTGGAAGTCAGCATGCAACACGACAGCCTTTGCCGGATGACGTTGAAGCGCTTTCAAAATCACGGGCTCTTCTTTACCGTCAACCTCAAGAGTGATGATTGAAGAATAGAAAGACTCTTCTTCCAATGCACGCTTGAGATCTTTATGAGCCACTTGAATCGACTTAGGCTTGTTTTTCCCACCGTAAACGATGGCAGGAACCAAGTCTTCTAGTCGACGCAGGCGGCGGCTCGAACCTTTCCCTGCTTCTTCACGCGATTGCGCGGATAAGCGATAGTCAGACATTCCATTCTCCTTCAATGCCTTCGTCTTACTTCGACCAGTAAGACGTTCTTAAACCTTCAGTTAGCGAAACATCGCACTGATCGATTCTTCATTACTGACGCGGCGTACAGCCTCGCCAAGAAGCTCTGCAATAGTGATAATCCGGACACGTCCGGTCCCCATGATTGAGTTAGGGATGGGGATACTATCAGTAACCACCAGTTCGTCAAGCGCGCTATCTTTCAGATTTTCAAGAGCACGACCCGAGAGCACGGGGTGTGTACAGTACGCGATGACTGCTTTAGCTCCCTGATCTTTGAGCGCTTTTGCTGCGTTACATAACGTGCCAGCAGTATCAACTATATCGTCCACGATCAAGCAAGTACGGCCGCTGATTTCACCAATAATATTCATTACTTCAGCTTGGTTTGGGGCTGGCCGGCGCTTGTCTATGATCGCGAGATCGCTGTCGAGTTGTTTTGCCATTGCCCGTGCACGGACCACACCACCGATATCTGGGGATACGACGACTACATCTTGAGGCTGTTTGCGCTGAATATCATCGAGCATCACAGTTGTCGCGTAGATATTATCTACGGCAACATCGAAGAATCCTTGGATTTGGTCGGCGTGAAGATCGACTGTCAGTACGCGGTCGATGCCGACGCCGACCATGATATCAGCGACCACTTTTGCCGTAATCGGCACTCGTGCGGAGCGCGGGCGGCGATCTTGGCGCGCATATCCGAAATATGGGACTACTGCGGTAATTCGCGAAGCTGACGCGCGACGTAAAGCATCACACATCACTACTAATTCCATGAGGTTGTCATTGGTGGGTTCGCAGGTTGATTGTAATACGAATACATCTTGTCCTCGAACGTTTTCCACGATGTCGACGGCAATCTCGCCATCGGAAAAACGACCAACACTGGCATCGCCGAGTGGGACCGATAGATAGTCTGAAACTTTTTTGGATAACTCTGGTGTGGCGTTACCGGAGAACAACATCAGTTGGGCCACAGTTCACTCCTTGAGTGTCGAGCGGTTTTAAAATGGCTGGGGTGGTAGGATTCGAACCTACGAATGGCGGGATCAAAACCCGCTGCCTTAACCACTTGGCCACACCCCAGTTAAGTTTTCGCGCCGCAAGTATACAACATTGATTGATTGCTCAGGAGGCAAACTTTCACTTCCGCAAGATCTCCGAGAATTTCTTGAGATGAGTGGCTGTTGATCGGATCTACCACGAATGCACATCCACCTGTTCCGGTGAGTCTTGGCTCTCCAAATATCTGCATTTGACCAAATAACCGATTGATGTCCGGATAGAGGTCTCTAACGAGTGTTTCGCAAACGTTGGACGTCGTATCTAGCTGCGAGGCGCGGATTCTGCAAGAGGGGGTATCTCTTGTCAACTTTGGGTGCTGGAAAATATTTTGGGTCGATACATGAACCTGCGGATTTGCAATTAAAACTTGCTCGCCAGGCCAATCGATTGGCTCGAATTCATCGCCGATGCCCGATGCGAAACAACTATTGCCAAAGATGAAGACAGGGACATCGGCACCAAGACTTAGTCCTAGTGCGTGCAAGTGTTCTGTTGTGTGGTCAAGTTCGAAGATTGAATTAATCGCCACAAGTGTTGTAGCCGCATCAGAGGATCCACCACCGAGGCCGCCGCCAGTGGGCAGATTTTTTTCAATCAAGATCTCAACGCCGTATTGTGTTGAGTCAAGTAACTTGGTGGCAGCTTTGTAGATTAAGTTATCTGATCCTAGCACCATGGGGTCTTCGATAATTTGTACCCCAGGCCTATTGGTGATACGAAAATGAATCCAGTCGCACCAGTCGACGAATTGAAAGCCTGTTTCAAGCAGATGGTAGCCGTCATCCCGTTGACCAACGATGTGCAGAAACCGATTAATTTTGGCTGGCGCGCTGGCCTTAAAACCGCCCTCGAGAACATCCGACGGATGAATTATTGGGTGATTGCCTGCCATTCCGTGCTGGCCCAGCGGATTTCGATATCGCCACGCGTTGCTGTCAGGCGGCGGGGCACTTCGAACCGATGAGAGCCTGCCTCAATCGAAATGTTGCCGTTATAGGCAAGCTGCCACCCATCTTGAATCATTTGAATGATGCGGCCTTCGCCGTCTTTCTTAACTGATTCAAGTGGTAGATCTGGAGCATCAAGACCGCGTACCCAATAACGGAGGGCGTTTACTGGAAGAGAAATATTCATTACATCGTTAAATAAAGTATCCGGGTCTTTTGCGACAGCTTCGCGATCATCAGTTTTTAGTCGCGCTTCGAACTCGGTCATAGTGAGTTGAGCAACAACTAAACCAGTTGGAGACAAGACATCAAACCGCTCTTCGCTCGGATTCAAAATCCAGCGAATGCTCCCGGATTCAGTGTTATCTTTTGTTGAGATAGAAAATTTTGCAGTTAAGTCCCACTGATCCAGTTGGTCAGCAGGCAAAAACGTCAAAACCTCCGCATTATCATCTGATGACCAAGGCATGAAAGAGCAACCAGTCAGTGAAAAGCTTAATAATAAAGTGACAATGAAATGCTTCACGAATCGTTTAACCGTTTTATTGTGGCGCGGATTTTGTCACTTTCTGGATTGGATTCATAGCCTATGTCCCAAATTTCACGCGCATCTTGTCGCCGACCAAGAAGCCATAGCAGTTCACCATAGTGCGCAGCAATCTCATGATCTCGGCTTTTTTCCCACGCCCTCAAAAAATATGGTTCCGCATTTTCAAGGCGCCCGAGTTTCAGTAGAACCCAACCCATCGAATCTAAGATGGCTGCTGATTCTGGCTTTAGTTCCAATGCTTTTTCAATCAACACTAACGCTTCTTGATAGCGATCTGTTCTATCAGCCAGGGTATATCCAAGTGCGTTCATCGTATCGGGATCATTTGGTTTTAGATCAAGAATCCTGCGCAAGTCGGTCTCTGCGCCATCAATATCACCGATCTGCTCGAAAGCAAGCGCCCGCGTATACAATATGTCCACGCTCTCTGGCTCTCTCAAGAGGGCTTCAGTCAATAAAGGGATAGCTCTGCCTGCCATGTCGTTTAGGGTTTGAAATCGCGCCTCTGCAAGAGACAGTTGGTGTTTGAGGTCAGGGAATAAGAGACGTGCCTCTGAGAACCAACGATGTGCCTGCTCTGGGTTATCTTGGCTGATCGCGAGATCGGCTAATTGTTTTCTTGCCTCAACTATGAGCTCGCCACGTTCGACACGTAGAAAGCGATTGATAGCGAGATCGGTTTGTTTTCTGTGAACGGCGACTTTACCCAGATGATAGTATGCATTAGATCGATATTGTTCTGATGCTAAGAGCGATTTGAGTCGTGCTTCTGCTGAGTCTAGATTATCGGTCTGTATTTCCAGCAGCCCGAGTGTCAGTAAATCTTGGTGACGACTTCGATCCTCCTCAATTACACCACGCAGTATTGCAAGTGCTTGGTCATTATCACCCTCAAGACCATGCCATCGCGCAACTTGTGAACGAATATCGAGGTTACTTGATATATCACGGAATCGATCAATAAGCCGAATGGCTGCTTTTCTGTCAGGGAGCTCAAGACGCGCCCTGAACAGGACAACGTTCGCAGGAGGCTGTTTAGTACTCAGCCACAGGTCCAACCATTTAGTCCCAGATGATGCTTCTGTTCGGTTCTTGGCCTCTGCCACCACCATGGCAAGAGAACCATTATTGGAACCACTTGAGATGCGTGTGAGCACACTAAGAAAACTTGTTTGTTGATCAGCCGGAAGTCCCGACCAAAAGCTTGCAAGCCAATGGGCACGGTAACCAGGCTCTAAAGACAGTAATTTCGTGAGAGAACCCTCGAGCGTTTCGAAACGATTCTTCTCAGCGGCGAAGATTAGTCTGGCCTCTAAAGCACCCCGGGATTCAGGATCAACCACAGTCCAGCGCTTAATTGCTTTTTCAATTTGTTGGTCAGATCCCGTTTGTCGCGCCAAAAACGCAGCACGCTCGGAAACGTCAACGTTCTTAGTATTATGCGAAGCTCTGATATAGAGAGAGAGCGCAGTATCTGCATTCCCTCGAGCAAGTTCTGCCTCTGCGAGCAAAATTAGGCCTGACGTAGTTTGGATATCACGATTGATTTGTGTGATAGCGGTTTTGTTCGATTGGTTGGTCGGATGTTCAGTGAGCAGCGTACCCTCTGTTTGGCATCCTGCGAGCGTAAGGAAAACCAAGAGCGCGTAAGCTCTGCTACAATTCCACATCTCACTTAATTTGGGTTTCATCTGTTTCTAAATGGCTCTTTTAACTCTCGGGCTCAACCATACCACGGCACCAGTGGAACTGCGTGAGCAAGTAGCATTCGATGCGACGCGCCTACCAGATATTTTGGCGCAGTTGATCGAAGAATTTCCGGATGTTCGAGAAAGCGCAATACTTTCGACGTGCAATCGGACCGAGCTTTTTCTAGCGATTGATGGAAACTTTGAACTCGATCTTGTGGGTTGGCTCGCTGGATTCCATGGCGTTGATCCCGATATGCTTGCACTGCATATCTATCGGTTTAAAGATCTGCAAGCCGCTAAACATATGGTTCGCGTGGCGTCAGGACTAGATTCTCTCGTATTGGGTGAACCACAAATTCTGGGGCAATTCAAGGATGCGATTCGCATAGCACGTAACGCGCTGACCTGCGGAACCGAACTCGAGCAAACGTTCTCAAGAGTGTTATCGATTGCAAAACGTGTTCGTACGGAGACAGCAATCGGTCGCAATCCGGTCTCGGTTGCATACACCTCAGTGAATTTGGCGAACCATATTTTTTCAGATCTTTCGTCGTGCAAAGTTACGCTAGTAGGGGCGGGAGAAACTATTCAGCTAGTCGCAGAACACCTGATCGGACAGGGTGTTAGGGAGATTGATGTAGTAAACCGTACGCTAGCAAATGCTAAAACTTTGGCGGCATCTATTGATGGTTTCGCTTGGTCGCTCGACGAGTTGGGTGAGCGAATTCAGTACGCTGACATTGTGATTACTTCAACTGGAGCTCCCATTCCTGTAATCGGAAAGGGGATAGTTGAGCGCGCACAAAAAGTAAGGCGTCATAAACCGATGTTAATGATTGACCTGGCGGTCCCGCGAGACATCGAGCCAGAAGTTGGTGAGATTGAGTCGGTCTATCTATACACCGTCGATGACTTGAAAGGAGTCATTGAAAAGGGTCTCGAGCATCGTCAAGAGGCGGCTAGGCATGCGGAGCGCTTAATCGACAGTGCGCTTGATAGCTGGCAGCGTGATATTAGAGGATACAGAGCGGTCGATACGATTAAGCAATTAAGGGAGGGTATTGAGGAGTTATCTGAGCACGAATTGGCGCAAGCGCTGAGGATGCTCGAGTCAGGTAAGCCAGCTGATGAAGTGCTTGCACAATTAAGTCGAAATCTAACTAATAAATTTTTGCACTCGCCCACCGTGGCCCTACGAAGTGCTGCAGAGCAAGGTGATTTGTCGCTTATCGAGGCGACTAACCGGCTCTTTAGGATTGATGATATTGAGGATTTGGATTGAAACCATCCCTACTGAACAGATTAGATCAATTAGTTGACCGACATGAAGAGCTCTCAGCCTTGCTTGCAGATCCAGATGTGATTAGTGATCAAACACAGTTCGTCGCGTTCTCCCAGGAATACAGCGAGATTGAGCCTATCGTCCAATTGGTGCGGGAACGCCGCCTATTGGATGCAGATCGTGTTGAGCTTGAGAGTTATCTCAATGGGGACGATGCCGACATGAACGAGCTTGTCGAGAGCGAACTACCTGATATACGAGAGAAATTAGAATCATTGGAATCGCAATTACAGGTCGCGCTTATTCCGAAAGATCTTGCGGATTCTCGCAGTGCGTTTGTCGAAATCCGAGCGGGAACGGGTGGTGATGAGGCGGCACTTTTTGTTGGTGATTTGACAAGGATGTATCTTAAATTTGCTGAAACACAAGGATGGAAAATAGAAGTTCTGTCTGAATCTAAGGCAGATCTGGGAGGTTATAAAGAAGTCATCATGAAAGTCGCTGGAGATCGGGTGTATGGTCGTTTGAAGTTTGAATCCGGCGCGCATCGTGTACAGCGTGTTCCTGCGACAGAGTCTCAAGGACGGATCCATACCTCAGCCTGCACCGTCGCTGTGATGGCGGAGGCCGATCCGTTGGCGGAGGCCACTATTGATGCCAAAGATCTGCGTATTGACACTTTCCGAGCAAGCGGCGCCGGTGGTCAGCACGTTAATAAAACAGATTCCGCGATTCGTATCACTCATATACCGACTGGTGTCGTGGTGGAGTGTCAGGATGAACGCTCACAGCATAAAAATAAGGCACGCGCGTTAAGTTTATTGCAGGCGCGACTGGAGGATGCGGCGCGGCAAGAGCAGCAGGCAAAAGAAGCTAGTGAGCGAAAGTCACTCGTGGGATCCGGTGACCGCTCTGAGCGCATCCGTACCTACAACTTCCCACAAGGTCGCGTCACTGACCACCGAATTAACCTGACGCTCTATCGGTTGGATGAGATGATGGATGGCAGCTGTCAGATGATCATTGATCCTCTTGTGCAGGAGTATCAAGCCGAGCTGTTAGCGAGCCTTGATACGGTCCCATGACGCTTGCGGAAATACAGCGCTCAGATAGCATTCGGGCGGCCAGATGGACCCAAAGTGAGCAACAATTAGTCTTCTCTGAGGTGCTTGGACTAACACTAACTGAGCAAATTCTCTTGGCTGAATCCCCTATTGCGGACAGCAAAGCTGAGCAGGTTTTAGACATCGCACAGCGATCAATCGCCGGCGAGCCTCTGGCATATATTCTTGGGGTGACCTATTTCGACGGTTTAAAGCTTGC
>JBMZTF010000054.1:0-9530 GCA_049623565.1 Litorivicinaceae bacterium | reverse complement strand
ATTTGGTTATCGATAGCAGATAGCGACATCAAATTATGGGTATCGGCGATAGCTGACTCCCTTAAATATCAGGTCGTTGTTTTCGAACCCGACGCCTCTCCACTCGCAGTCCAAGGACCGCTTGCGACATCCTTAATTGCCGACTTGTTCGGGCAGTGGATCCACGACCTCAAATTCTTTGGTTTCCAAGAGACAAAGCTAAAAGATATCCCGGTAATTTTGGCTAAATCTGGTTGGTCCAAACAGGGAGGCTACGAAATCTATCTCCTCGATGAAAACTTAGGAGAAAACTTGTGGTCGGAGGTCAAGGGCGCGGGAGCCAAATACAACATCGGTCCAGGCGCCCCAAACTACATCGAACGACTGGAGAGTGGACTGCTATCCTTCCGAACCGACTGTGACGAAACCAGCAACCCATTTGAGTTTGGGCTTGGTCGTTTTATTGACCTCGATCAAGATCAAGAATTTATTGGCAAGGCGGCTTTACGAAAGATCAGGGAGGCTGGTGTAAAGCGGGAATTCGTAGGACTACGAATCGACGGACCACGGTTTGATTCACCTCCCGAGGACAGGTCTTCAATCTATGTTAACGATGTCTATGTCGGTTACGCGTCAGCGGCCGCATACAGCCCAAGATTGAAATCAAACATCGCGGTCGGTGTAATCGATATCAGGCACGCGATTGATGGAGAGGCGGTCCTGATTGAGTTCTCCGACCTTAAAAGAACGGCGCGAGTGACTCCACTGCCGATATCCAGGTGAGGGCATATGATGACCACAGTAGATTCGATCAACAGTAAATTCATGGGCCCCAGGGCCGCGAATCATGTCCCCCTGAGCCCGCTGTCCTTTATCAAGAGAACTGCCGCGGTCTACGGAAACAAAGCGGCCACGACCTATAACGGAAAAACAAGAACATGGTCCGAGGTCTACACGCGTTGCTGTCTTTTTGCCTCCGCGGCAAAAAAGTCTGGTATCAAACGCGGCGAGGTTGTGAGCGTTCTCGCATTCAATACACCAGAAATGGTTGAGTTACAGTTCGCCGTAGCTATGGCAGGGGGCGTATTAAATACAATAAACACCAGACTAGATGCTGATACGATCGCTCGGATCATAGCGCACGCGGATCCCGCGGCTATCGTCGTAGACGTCGAACTAACAGCGCAACTTGAGCTAGCTCTTACTCAGACCAATGGTCGCGAAAAACAAATAATCGTTATCCCTTGCCACGAGCATGAAGCCCCTCGATGTCACTTCCCGGAAGAAGTTCTCTACGATGATTTTCTTGGCAGAGGAGACCTTCATGATCCCTGGGCACTGCCGGAGAGTGAATGGGAAGCTTACGGCCTGAACTACACATCAGGTACGGGAGGAACACCAAAAGGTGTGGTGATTCATCACCGCGGCGCATATCTGATGGCTATGGGGACAGTGCCCGCTTGGAACGTACCGCAGCATCCCGTGTATCTCTACACCGTCCCAATGTTTCATTGCAACGGCTGGGGCCACGCCTGGCTGAATGCACTGGTGGCGGGCTCAATCATTTGCTTAAAAAAGATCAATGCCAGAGCAATTTTCGATGCGATCAGTGAACATAAAGTCACACACTTCGGTGGCGCTCCAGTCGTGCTGGGTCTCTTGATCAATGCCCCAGAAAATGACCAGAAGACGTTCAAACATACGGTAAACGTTATGACAGCAGGGGCACCTCCACCACCCGCGGTCCTTGAAAAGGTTGAACGGTTGGGAATGGAGGTGATGCAGGTATATGGCTTGACTGAAACGTTTGGCCACATAATGCACTGTGCATGGGACACAGACTGGGATAATTTAGATTTCGGTGAAAGGGCGGCCATAAAAGCTCGCCAAGGTGTCCAATTCACCCACACCGAAGAAACAGAAGTACTTGGGCTAGCGGACAACCTACCAGTCCCACATGATGGAAGAACTCAGGGTGAAATCGTAATTCGATCTAACACGTTGATGAAGGGTTACCACAAAGACGAGTCGGCGACAGAGGCCGTGTTCGGGGACGGTAATTATTTCCGAACCGGAGACATCGCGGTCCGACATCCCGGCGGATATATTGAAATCAAGGACCGCCTCAAGGACGTGATTATTTCGGGCGGAGAAAATGTTTCTTCTGTCGAGGTGGAAAATGTCTTGTATCGATTACCAGGTGTTGCATGCGCAGCGGTCGTGGCCAAACCAGATGAAAAATGGGGGGAGGTACCTGTTGCTGTGATTGAACTCAAGGAAGGTGCCGAATACGCAGGCCCTGAAATAATAGACCACTGTCGTCGGCACCTTGCCGGATTTAAGACCCCCAAGGAAGTGATATTCAGAGAGATCCCCAAGACTGCCACGGGTAAAGTGCAAAAATTTTTATTGCGTCAAGAATTCAAAAAATGATGGGTCTCGACGCAACTCGAGCGATAACCAAACCGCCCTATGCTTTCTGGGTATTTTTTTACGGAAGCATTTTTTCGAGTTGGTTAGTGCTTTTCGTCATGTCAGCCACTGGTGAAGCATCGAACTTCACTTTCATTAAAGAACTCTGCCTATCGGCGTCCGAGGCATCTATCTCACAGCTCGCTGGCATGTGGGCGCTGATGATCGGAGCAATGATGCTTCCCTCGTTCTACAACTTTACTGTCGTCCACCAAGATATAAGACGGGATAGTTTCAGGCACACGGCCCTCCTTACGTCGGGGTACATAACTGTGTGGCTGTCGGTGGTCCCTTTAGCAAGCTTCGGTCAGAAGTACTTCCTCGAGCAGGGGCTGGTGGGCCTAGATGGCAGAAGTCAGTCAATGTTTTTAAATAGTCTCCTTTTGTTCACGGCAGGCGCATACCAATTCACGAAAATCAAGAACGCGTGTCTCGCTGTCTGCTCATCCCCAATGCATTTCTTTTTAAGTCATTGGCAAGAAGGCTACATAGGCTCCGTCCGGATGGGTATACACCTAGGAATAGTGTGTGTTGCTTGTTGCTGGGCTTTGATGCTTCTCGCATTCGTTGGTGGCGCGATGAATATGCTCTGGATGGCTGGTTTAACATCGATCATGGTTATCGAGAAACAAGGCAATCTGAGTAAAAAATTCTCCGGCCCGATCGGGATCACTCTTATAGCTGCCGCTGTGATCACTCTCGTTCTATCATTCTTTTTGGAGGTATTAGCATGAGCCCGGAAATCCCGTCTTGGCGCATAAAAGGAGAATTGATTCTCAACTGTAACTGTACCGTCTTCTGTCCATGTGTCATTAGCTTGGGAGCGCACTACCCCACAGAAGGTCACTGTCAGGCATGGCTGGGTGTCGATATCCATGAGGGATACTTCGATAACGAGGATCTCAAAGGCCTAAAAGTAGCGATGCTTCTTGATATTCCTGGTCGGATGTCCAGAGGGGATTGGAAAGCTGGAATATTTATTGACCAAACAGCATCCGACCCGGCTTACGAAGGCCTCAGTCAGATCTTCAGTGGTAAAGCAAAAGGGACTACTCACCTTTTCTCTTTGCTTATTAGCGAGCATCTAGGCACCTCTAGGGAGCCAATTGAGTTCAGAAAGGACCAGCAAGTTCGAAGTCTTACGGTAGGGAAAAAAATTATCGGAAGCATTGAGCCAATAACGGGAGCCAACGAAAGCAAAGAGGTTACCGTCACAAACACAAACTATTGGATGGGCCCAGATATAACAATATCAAAGGCTCTGAAAGGCAGGGTTAGAGCGTTTGGCCGGGTCTGGGACTTCGAGGATCGGAGCGCAGAAATATGCCAGATCAACTGGAATGGCCCCTAAAACCACTCCTCAACGTAGAGAATCTCGTTTGACCGCTTGCGTGCAGATTGCGGCTTGCCTGAGGCGGGTTTAAAGACGATAATGGTGATTCCTCGCAAAATGCTTTGCGACCATCTCAGCGGGAGAGAGCACTCAAGTGCCGCCGAAGGAGCAACCGACTCGGAAACTCTCAGGCAAAAGGACCGCTTTGATGAATGAGGAATCTGGAAAGAAGCAACAGCTCACCGAAGGAGAAAGGGGATAAACCCGAATCTCTCAGGTCAATGACAGATGGGTCATGCGAAACAGCCCGATAGGAGTATGCATGACAGGTCTACACACCCTAGCACTTGAACCGTTCCATGCCGAACAAGGCGCTAAGTTTGCACCCTTTGCTGGCTACAAAATGCCAATCCAGTATCCACTGGGTGTCAAAGGCGAGCACACCCATACGCGTGAAGCCGTCGGGCTCTTCGATGTATCACACATGGGCCAGATATCAATCGAGGGCCCCGGTAGTACTGAAGCACTCGAAAAACTTATCCCCGCCGCTCTCCAAGAAATGGCTCCTGGGCAAATCCGTTACTCGCAGCTTACTCTCGAAAATGGCGGGATCTTAGACGATCTGATGGTGACGCGTTGGAGTAATGATTCATGGGGCCTTGTCGTCAATGGTGCCTGTAAGCATGCTGATATGGCGCACCTCAAAAGAAATTTGCCCGACTCAATACAGCTGACCTACTTTGACGCACATGCATTGATCGCAGTTCAAGGGCCCGAAGCACGCGCGGCGCTGGCTCGACTGATTCCCGAGGCGGCGGAACTCACTTTCATGCGTGCCGTGCAAACCAGCTGGAACAGTCATCCTGTCACGCTCGCATGCTGTGGTTACACCGGTGAAGACGGATACGAAGTCTCTATCGCAAACGACTCCGCTAGGGACCTCGCCGAGGCACTTACCGCACTCGGGGAGTCGACCTGGGTCGGCCTGGGAGCAAGAAACTCGTTACGTCTTGAAACCGGACTCTGCCTCTACGGCAACGACCTGACGAAGGAAACTAGCCCAATCGAGGCTGATCTTCTGTGGTCAATCCAAAAACGACGTCGCGCAGATGGGGGCTTTCTGGGTGCAGACATCATTCTCAAGCAGATTAGTGAGGGAGCACCTCGTAAGCGTGTTGGTGTTGCACCCTCTGATGGTCGCACTCCGCTTCGAGACCATACAATCCTCAAAAATAGTGCGGGAGATCTCATCGGAGAGATCACCTCTGGTGGATTCGGGCCAACCCACAATGGGCCCGTTGCCATGGGCTATGTGTCACAAGATATGAGCACGCTAGGTACAGAATTAATCGCGGAAGTGAGAGGTAAAGCTCTCCCCTGCAGCGTCTGTGATCCAATCTTTGTTCAACAGCGCTACGTACGCTCAATTTAAGCCAAAAAAGGACCCTGTTATGACTGTTAAATATACACATGAACACGAGTGGATCCGTATCGAAGGCGACACGGCCACTGTCGGGATCACTTTTTATGCGCAAGAACAGCTCGGTGACGTTGTGTTTGTGGAACTCCCAGAATCTGATACATCTGCTGACCAGGGCGCGGAAGTCGCTGTCGTAGAATCCGTCAAGGCAGCCAGTGACATTTATGCTCCGGTCACCGGGACTATCACCGAATCCAATGAAGAACTTTCAGAGCGACCAGAGTTAGTGAATGAGGATCCAGAGAACGATGGCTGGTTCTTCAAGATGCGATTAGCTGATCCAGCTGAACTCGATGATTTGCTAGACGAAGCTGCGTATCAGGCGTTCATACAAGAAGAATTGTAAGAGGTAGTTTGAGTGAAGCAGGAAATGATATTTCGTGATCGCCATATTGGGTTATCTGACGACGAACGGGCACTGATGCTCGAAACTCTTGGACTTAACTCGATGGATGAGCTAGCTACGAGAGTTGTACCAGACAACATCCGTAAACAGAAACCGATGTCACTTCCCGATGCCTTGTCAGAAGTCGACGCCCTCGCTGAACTCAAGACCATTGCTTCCAAAAACCAGTTGGTCAGGACACTGATCGGGCAGGGTTATTACCATACCCTAACGCCAGCGGTCATCCAGCGAAACGTACTGGAAAACCCAGCCTGGTACACGGCCTATACACCTTATCAGCCAGAAATCTCTCAGGGTCGCCTCGAGGCCCTCTTTAACTACCAAACAATGGTGGTTGAATTGACGGGGATGGCCGTTGCCAATGCATCACTCCTCGACGAGGGAACCGCCGCCGCGGAAGCGATGACCCTCTGCGAGCGCAGCTCTAAGTCAAAATCAAATCGTTTCTATGTGGCCTCGAACCTATTCAGACAAACGCGCGCCGTAATCGAGACCCGTGCCAAGCCACTAGGGTTTGAGCTTATCGAGTTCGACGCTCACAACCCACCTGCTTTTGACGATGCGTTTGGGTTGATGGTGCAATACACCGGGAACGATGGGTCGGTGGTCGATATTCGTCCACTAATCCAAAACGCAAAGGAAAATGGGGTCCTGACAATCATCGCCGCCGACATCCTGAGCCTCACTATGCTAGAGGGCCCGGGGCATTTAGGTGCTGATATCTGTCTGGGTTCGACACAGCGCTTTGGTGTTCCCATGGGTAACGGCGGGCCTCATGCAGCATTTTTTGCAGTAACAGACAAACTGAAACGCAACATCCCCGGCCGTCTGGTTGGTCAGTCAATCGACTCGGAGGGCCGTGACGCCTACCGCTTGACGTTACAAACCCGTGAGCAACATATTCGTCGTGAGAAGGCGACGAGTAATATCTGTACTGCACAGGTACTTCTTGCAAATATCGCAGGCTTCTACGCGTGCTATCACGGGCCATCGGGTCTGACCGCGCAGGCACAGCGTATTCACCAGCTAGCGTCTCGTTTCTACCACGGAGTCAAAGACCAAGGCCAGGTTGTCAACGATACGTTCTTCGATACGGTGTCTGTGCGCGTATCCGACGCCGACGCGCTGGTCACCAAAGCATTAGACAGTGGTTTTAATATTCACAAAATAGATGCGACCACCGTATCGGTCTCGTTTGACGAGGCGTCCAATGAAGACGAGCTCGAGATACTTTCTCAAGTTTTCGGAATCAAGCCTGGCGAGGGTGGTCTTTCGCTCCCAGATCAGTTGCTCCGGCAGACTGATTTTATGACCCAGAATGCGTTTAACGCTTATCATTCGGAAACCGAGATGATGCGTTACCTGAGAAAACTTTCCGATCGGGACCTCGCTCTTGATCGAGCGATGATCCCGCTAGGATCATGCACAATGAAACTGAATGCTGCGTCCGAGATGGCCCCCATAACCTGGCCAGAATTTGCAAATATTCATCCATTTGCACCGAAAAGTCAGCGCCGTGGCTATGAAGAAATGATTCAGAATCTGAACGAATGGCTCGCTGAAATCACCGACTACGAGGGCATTTCACTGCAACCGAACTCTGGGGCGCAGGGCGAATACTCTGGTCTTCTCGCGATCCAGGGATACCACGAGTCACGAGGTGAAGCGCATCGAACAATTTGTCTCGTACCCTCATCAGCACACGGAACAAACCCAGCGTCCGCACAGATGGTCGGACTCGATGTCGTTGTGATTGGCTGTGACGAGGACGGAAACATCGATCTGGATGATCTCAAGGCCAAGGTCGCGCAGCACGGCACTAGTGTGTCATGTCTCATGATTACCTACCCGTCGACACATGGTGTGTTTGAAACCCATGTCCAAGAAGTCTGTGACGTCGTTCATGCTGTTGGCGGACAAATTTATCTTGACGGCGCAAACCTCAATGCACAGGTTGGGCTAACAAGCCCTGGCATTATCGGCTCTGATGTATCGCACCTGAATTTGCATAAAACATTTTGTATTCCACACGGGGGTGGCGGGCCGGGTGTCGGGCCAATCGGCGTCGCCGAGCACCTGAAGCCTTTCATGCCGGGACATCCTGAGTTCTCAATACATTCCCCCGTCGGTCCTGTTTCTGCGGCACCATCTGGCTCCGCAATGATTCTGCCAATCTCATGGATGTATATCCGCATGATGGGGCCTGATGGACTGAAGGATGCGACCGAGAACGCAATCTTATCAGCGAACTATATTGCTAAGCGTTTGGCGTCGTACTACCCAATCCTATATACAGACTCTGACGGCTTTGTTGCCCACGAGTGCATCCTTGACACGCGAGCTGTCAAAGAGAGTGCCGGGGTCACTGTTGATGACATCGCTAAACGCCTGATCGATTATGGGTTCCATGCACCTACAATGAGCTGGCCCGTAGCTGGAACATTGATGATTGAACCGACCGAGAGTGAATCACTCTGCGAGCTAGATCGCTTCTGTGATGCCATGATCTCTATCCGCCGAGAGATTACTGCGATTGAGTCCGGCGAAGGAGCAGCAGATGAGTCTGTTCTCCGCTTTGCTCCGTACACGATCGAGGCATTGACAACCGATCACTGGACGCATACGTTCACACGTCAACAAGCAGCCTTCCCCACCGACTCGCTGAAGAAGGATCGGTACTGGCCGCCTGTTGGTCGGATTGACAATGTGTACGGCGATCGCAATCTTGTATGCAGTTGTCCACCAGTCTCTGAATACACGGACGCACCAACGGAAGCTGCATGACAAAGCACAAAGCGCGCCCAAAAAGTGGCGACAAGATCGTCAATGAAGCCGGCGTTAAAGCAATAAAAAACGGCCAAAAACGCCAGACGGATGAGCCAGCTCCACGCGGTGACAAGCCAAGTTGGCTGCGCTTTGCTAGCCCCGGTGGTCAAGGCTACCAGGATGTGAAAAAAATCGTTCGCACCCATCGTTTATCAACCGTTTGCGAGGAAGCGATGTGTCCCAACATCGGCGAATGCTGGAGTGCAGGGACAGCAACAATCATGTTGATGGGTTCAGTGTGCACGCGCGCGTGTAAATTCTGTGCGGTTGATACCGGAAATCCAAAGGGATGGCTCGATCTGGAAGAGCCAGCAAATACGGCGGAGTCCGTTGCCCTGATGGGACTGAACTATGTTGTCCTGACAAGCGTCAACCGAGATGACCTCGATGATGGAGGGGCAACTCATTTCGCCGCGACCGTTCGAGCGATCAAACAAAAAAGTCCAGAAACAGCTGTTGAGGCGTTGACACCTGACTTCCAGGGCTCAATGCCCGACGTGGAAACTGTCATCGATTCAGGGCTCGAAGTCTTCGCACAAAATGTTGAGACGGTGAGACGGCTTACCTATCCGGTGCGTGATCCACGTGCAGGCTATGGACAGACACTCGCCGTCCTTGAACACGGAAAGAAATATCGGCCTGAAGTCTTAACAAAAACCAGCCTTATGCTGGGCCTCGGGGAGACCGAAGACGAGATCAAGCAAGCGATGGATGACATGCGTGAACATCAGGTTGATATCGTGACCTTTGGACAATACTTGAGACCGACTGCGAATCACTTGCCGATCAGTCGTTACGTGACACCAGAGGAATTTGATCTCTATCGAGAATGGGGTTTAGAGCGCGGTTTCCTAGAGGTAGTCTCTGGTCCAATGGTTCGTTCGAGCTATCGGGCAGAGCAAGCGCTATTAAAAAACAATGTGGGAATCTCCAACTCAACGCTCGAGCAGTACACAATCCCGATCAAACAGCTATGAAACTTTTAACACTGGCAGTCTTGATTGCGAGTCTCGGACTAACCGGATGTCAAAACC
>JBMZTF010000053.1:0-9532 GCA_049623565.1 Litorivicinaceae bacterium | reverse complement strand
CCATGTACTCAGGTAAAACATGTTCTGGAAATCCTGGTTGCTTCTGATCAAGATTCACGGCAATTAAATCAAATGAAACCGGAGCTGACTTCTTCAATGAGATCAAAATATCGAGTAACGCGTAACTGTCCTTACCACCAGACAGGCACACCATGACCTTATCGCCCTCCTCAATCATTTGATAGTCTCCTATCGCCTGACCGGTAAGACGCCTTAATCGTTGTTGGCGCTTTGCTCGCTGAAACGCCTGTTGATCATTTGATCTTGCCATCCACTTTGCTTCATTTTGACTTAGATAATCGCCATCATCGTCGAATCGCTTGGTACGGACGCTAACCAATTACAGACCATCAAAGTCATCCGAAAATGTTGCAAATCGGCGGTCTGAACTCTTATCAGGGCGTTTAATGGCTTATTCCTTTCGATTGATGTCGACAAACGCCTTGAGCCAATTTAACGATGTAATGCAAGTAACGGCTCGACATAGCAGCCGCAACATTGTAACCAAAGAGACAACTAAAAGAAGAGTATTGGTCGTATTATGTGTACCAAGACCTGAGAACATAAGGAGTAACTTTGCACATAAGTTGGCAACTCATTGTGCTATCTCTAGCCTACGTTGGTGTTCTTTTCATTATTGCCTGGCACGGCGACAGAAACACATCCTCTTTTGGCGGGGCACGCTCGTCGCGTTGGGTTTATCCCTTATCGATTGGAGTCTATGCGACCAGCTGGACTTACTATGGGGCCGTGGGCTCGGCCGCAAATCATGGATGGGAATTTCTACCCATTTACCTCGGACCAATCCTGGTCTTTATCTACGGCTGGCCCATCATTTCCAAATTCAATGCTGTGGTCAAGACACATCGGGTTGGATCACTTGCCGATTTTATGTCAGCTCGCTACGGACGCTCCCATCCGCTGGCGGTTCTCACTACAGTTATCGCGTTGCTCGGCACAATTCCCTACATCGCACTGCAACTGAAAGCGGTGGGACAAACCTTCAATATAATGGCTGGCTCACCGACTGGTACCGACCCGACTATTTTTGATACGGCGTTTTTCGCAGCATTATTTTTAACGATATTCGCGATCTTGTTCGGCACACGGCTTCCGGGCCAACGCAGGGACAGCAATCGAGGAATGATGATTGCAATTGCCTTTGAGTCGGTCGTCAAGCTGGTAGCATTTGTCCTTGTGGGCGTATTCTGCACATTTGAGCTCTATGACGGCTTTGGCAACCTATTTGCGTTGGCACGGCAAGATCCTAAGGTAGCGAGTGTATTTAGCGCCGACTTTTCTCAATGGGGATTAGCGACACAGCTCGTGCTTGCAAGCCTTGCCATTATTTGTCTTCCCAGACAATTCCACGTCACATTTGTTGAATCGCCCGACCGAGAACGTCACCGAAACAATGCGCGTTGGTTTTTCCCGCTATACCTCCTTGGCTTCATCATTTTTGTTGTTCCAATCGCCGCGGCGGGGTTACTGAAGTTTGGGGGGCTCGCCCCACCCGACGCTTTCGTTCTTTTACTACCTATGGCGTTCGACAATGAGCCATTGGCGGCACTTGCGTTCCTGGGCGGCCTCTCAGCCGCGACCGGTATGATTTTGGTCTCAACACTCGCTCTAGCGATCATGGTCTCTAATGAACTTCTGTTGCCTTTGCTATTCCGGTCGTCCTCAGGCGACTTAAAAGAACGCCAAGATCTCTCTTGGATCATGGTGATGGTTCGGCGTCTTAGTATCGTTGGGATTATGGCTCTGGCCTGGCTTTATTATCAATCAGCAACAAGCGAACGTTCTCTAGCATCTATTGGTTTGGTGGCTTTCGCGGCAGCCGCTCAGTTTGCACCAGCACTTCTTGGCGGACTCTACTGGCGACAAGGCAATCGCTATGGTGCACTCGTTGGCATGTTAATGGGCTTAGTTAGTTGGTTAGTTATGTTAGTACTGCCAGAAGTATCTGACGGCCCCCTTCAAACATTAGAACCTCTATTGATTCTAGCGGTTGATCCTTTGACGAACGGTGTTTTAGTGTCTCTAGGCCTCAACCTATTGACCTACATTTTCGTTTCACTAGTCACTACCCCACGGCTAGTTGACCGAGTCCAAGCAGCAAGCTTTGTTGATGTCATGCCCCCTAGCTCAAAGTCCGCGCGCTACCTAAAAGAGAATCTCCGTATTGATGATTTGACCACGCTGGCGTCACGATTCATCGGAAATAATCGCGTCCATCATATTATCGACACCTACGCATCAGAGCACCAAATCCAACAGCTCAACGAGAAAGATCCTGCTCCTGCCGACCTCGTCGCGGCGATTGAATCAGTTCTCGCTCAAGAGATCGGATACACTTCGGCCCGTTTGGTTACCCGCTCGGCGTCCCGTGAAAAACGCATCCACCTAGGCGAACTTGTATCACTCGTCGATGAAGCATCGACACTCGCGAGACAAAACCAGGAACTGCTCCGCAAAGCGATTGAGCATTTATCTCAAGGCATTAGCGTTGTTGATCAAAACCAGAGATTGGTTGCCTGGAACAAGCGGTACCAAGAGCTGTTTAACTACCCCGGTGAGCTCCTAACCGTCGGGCGACCAATCGCAGACTTATTCCGTTACAACGCGGTTAAAGGGGTCGCAGGTGAATTCACTACTGAAGAACAAATTGAACAGGCCTTACAAAAAAGACTCGACCATCTGAACAAGGGAACTGCGTATCGACGCGAGTCTGTTCTATCGAGCGGTATCACACTCGAGATCATCGGTGAGCCCATGCCGAACGGCGGCTACGTCACTAGCTACACAGACGTCTCTCCTTACAAAGACGCTGAATCCGCGCTCCGTGAGTCCGAACAGGCAATTCGGGTCTACACAGATAATGTTCCCGCAATGATTGCCTATATCGATCGAGATTATCGAATCCAATTCATTAACAAAGCCTTCGAACGCACGATGCGGGTTTGGCGTGAACAGGTCATCGGTCGACCGAACCAAGAAATATTTACCAGGGAAGAATACGAGGCACGACTTCCCTACTTAGAGCGCGCACTTGAGGGTAGAAGGCAAAGATTTGAGGTATCCATTGATCGCGCCGGGGAGCATCGAGAATTTGAAGCGCTTTATGTACCTGACCGGACCGACAGTGGTGATATACAGGGTATTTTCATACTCTACCAAGACGTAACGGACAGAAACGAAGCAAAACGTGGGCTAGAAACAGCCAATGAAACACTCGAAGCGCGCGTCGATGAGCGGACAGAAGAGCTACAAGCAGCAAACGAAGCGTTGGAAGCAGAAAATATTCGGCGCGCCGAAACTCAGAAAGCACTAACCGAGGCAATGCGTGCCACAGAAGAAGCTAACCTTTCGAAAACACGTTTTTTGGCGGCCGCTTCGCATGACTTACTGCAACCGCTCAATGCCGCACGACTCTTCACAACGTCGCTCGCGGAACGCGCTCACAACGATGAATTCCGTGAACTCACAAGACACCTTGAAGGCGCCCTAAGTTCAGCTGAAAACTTAATCTCTACGCTTCTTGAGATCTCAAAACTGGACGCAGGAGCTCTCCGTGCTGAACCACAAGCATTCGCTCTAACCGACCTCTTTGGTCAGCTATCACAGGAATTTCAGGTGATTGCTGAGCAGCGCGAGATCACATTCAAGGCAAAGCCCAGAGATGCGGTTGTACAAACAGACCCTAAACTTTTACGTCGAGTCCTTCAGAATTTTCTGTCTAACGCCCTTCGTTACACAGGACCCAAAGGCCGTGTTCTATTTGCTATTCGTACCTTCCGATCAGACGTGCGTATCGAGGTCTGGGACAACGGCATTGGTATGAATCCAGATGATCTACCTTCGATCTTCGATGAATTTAGACGTCTCTCAGAAGGCATCCAGACCGAGAAAAAAGGTCTTGGTCTCGGACTCTCTATTTCAAAACGGATTTGTGACTTGCTTGGCTTATCATTGAGAGTGCAGTCAAAGCCTGGTATCGGGTCGTGCTTCTCTCTCACCCTACCGCGTTCGGATATGGACCCTGAATCACTCAAAAAACGCCAATCACAGCGCGGGCAAGCCTTGTTCCAGCCACTCACCAACCGAACTGTGTTGGTCATTGATAATGACAAAGACATTTTGATTGGTATGCAAAGTCTGCTGAGTGGATGGGGGGCCCAGGTTGTCACAGGAATGACTCTGGAAGATGCTAAGGAAGCCGTCAAAGCGCATAGTATTATAGATGTAGCTCTTATCGATTATCACCTTGATGATGATGCCCTGGGGATTGATGTTATTGCGGTCCTGAGGGCTCTGCGCGGAAATATCGAATGCGCTTTGATAACCGCAGACCGCAGCGAAGAGATGAAGAAACAAGCGAAAGAGCTGGGAGCGACCGTCCTCCACAAACCCTTAAAGCCGGCCGTACTCAGATCGTGGATTACGCAGAAGCTTCGGGGGAAGCTGCCTCCACCATCGGTTTAAGTTCGCCGGATTGATACATCTCGAGAACGATATCACAACCGCCGATTAACTCGCCGTTAATCCAGAGCTGCGGGAAGGTTGGCCACTCGGCATACACAGGCAGTTCCGCACGGATATCCGGGTGCTCTAATATGTTCACAAACGAAAACGGCCTACCACACGCCATGAGAGCCTGAACTGTCTGCGAAGAGAATCCGCACTGAGGCTGGTTGGGTGTGCCTTTCATATACAAAAGCACTGGATTTTCTTCGATTTGTGATTTGATCGTCTCAAGTGCGCTCATCTCTTCCTCTCTGTGCTCGCTTGGGATAATGCTGGATGATACACTGCGTCGCTTTTCCGGAACACGGTTATGGCGAAAACAGATTTCCTCACTCTTAATGATTTGTCTCGACCAGCACTTTTTAAAGTACTGGAGCGGGCTCACGCTTTGAAAAAGTCATATCAAGCGAAGGAATTCAACCAATCCCTCTCACAGCACGTGCTCGCCATGATCTTCGAAAAGTCGTCAACGCGAACTCGCGTCAGCTTCGATGCAGGCATGACTCAACTAGGCGGCTCGGCAATTTTTCTCTCTCCAAGAGATACACAGCTAGGGCGGGGTGAGCCTCTAGAAGATACTGCTCGCGTATTGTCTGAGATGGTCAGTGCGGTCATGATTCGCACAGACCAGCATGAGAAGCTCGAGCGATTCGCAACTGCAGCATCCATCCCGGTAATCAACGGACTCTCAGATAGTTGTCATCCCTGCCAACTTCTCGCTGATATCCAAACCATGCAGGAGGTATTTGGAGATTTAAAAGGGCTTAAGGTGTCGTGGATTGGTGACGGCAATAACGTTTGCCATAGCTATTTGGAGGCGGCAGGAATCTTCGGTTTTGATCTGATTATTTCAGCACCAAAAGGCTATGAACCTGCATCAGAATGGGTTGAAAAAGCCGATGGCCACGTTAATTTTGCTGACACTCCCGAAGATGCAGCACGCCATGCGCAAGTCATCACAACGGATGTTTGGGCAAGCATGGGACAAGAAAGTGAGGCCAGTGAGCGATTGAAAGCTTTCGACGGTTATCAGATTACACCTGGTTTACTTGATCTTGCGGCCGATAACGTATGCTTCTTACACTGCCTTCCCGCACACGAGGGCGAAGAGATTGCAGAAGGTCTCTTTGCTGACCCCCGGACAGCCACTGTTTGGGCGCAGGCAGGTAACCGGCTACATGCCCAAAAAGCGTTGCTAGAGCATCTCATCACCGGGTGATTCCAATTTACTGACAATACTGATAATTTATCCAGTATGAATGAGATTAGCTTGACCAAAGCCCAAATCCGGGTACTGGACGTCATCCAACAATCAATTCGAGACGAAGGCCGCCCACCGACTCGAGCGGAAATTGCTGATACACTAGGATTTCGGTCAATCAATTCTGCCGAATCCCATCTCCGTGCGCTCGAGCGAAGAGGTGCTATTCGTCTGCAGGGTGGTGCTAGTCGCGGGATACAGTGCTTAATCCCCCTTGACGATGACGATCATGATGGGCCTGGATTACCAATTATCGGCAAAGTTGCCGCCGGAGTTCCGATTGACTCTGTGGCTCATATCGAAAAAGTCGTCCCTATCCGCCCCGAGCTCTTTTCCCCCGCGCCTGATTACCTGCTAAGAGTTCACGGTGATTCAATGATCGATATTGGGATTTATGACGATGATCTGCTCGCCGTTCGAAAGTCAAATACCGCACGCCATGGTGATATCGTCGTCGCACGCGTCGACGGCGAAGTCACGGTTAAACGCTTAGATCGGAGCCCTAAAGGAATTTGCTTAATTCCGGAAAATAAAAATTATGAGATGATCGTTATTACACCAGACTCAGACTTTTTTATCGAGGGTCATGCCGTCGGGGTGATTCGGACAGCAATCTAAGATTCGTCAAATCGATTTTGAAATTCACTAACCAGATCAGATAATTCATCAACCCAATCCGCATACCGGTCGTTTTTTATCCGCTCCAATCCGCTCGTATCTATCATTGGGATCTGGTCTGAATCTGTTGATTCAGGCACTTCATCAGGACACCAGACTTCAGCTCGATGCGCCCAAAAAGCCGCTAACCAACCGTCTTGATCAATGCTCAAGTAATTGAGTTTTTGCGATTCGAGAGAAACCAACTGTCTATTAGTCAGTTGCTCGGTCAGGTCTGCTAACGACTGGATCATCTCAGGCTTAAGACCGTGCGCATCACCGACTTGACGAATCAAAGCGATCCAGGTCGCTTCAATCTGATTGAGCACAGCCTCGCAAAGCGCGTGATGCTGTAACCGACTGTCAGCTTTGATTGCGACGAGTGCTTTCGTCTTCGCGAGTGACTCGAGAACACGACGACGAGTCCTAACTGGCTGCATCAGGCCTCAGACCAGCGCCCATTCTCATAGGTCGCTTTCCACTTGGTCGCCTTACCATCAACTTCACTCATCACATATTGCGCATTGGCTTTACGCGAGAAGCGAACTTGTGCCGGATTACCGTCTGAATCACTTACTGGGGCGCCCAAAATAAACTGGTACTTAGGATCCAACTGGTCTTTTACCTTCAATAGTTCGGACACCAATGGCGCGCGTGTCTCACGATTTTTCGGGAATCCGCTCGCAGCTAGAAAGAGACCGCTTGCTCCGTCTCGCAAGACATAGGAATCATCGACCTTCTGGCATTTCAGCCATGGCATCGGGATCGGATCCATCTTCGGTGGAGCGGCTTGTCCGTTTTTTAATAACTTCCGGGTATTCTTACATCCGGTGTTAGTACAACCGAAGAACTTACCAAATCGACCGGTTTTTAACTGCATCTGATTGCTGCACTTATCACACTCTATTGATGGGCCCTCATATCCTTTGATCTTGAACTGCCCTTTCTCGATCACGTGGCCCGCACAGTCCGGGTTGTTGCCACAAATGTGTAGTTTGCGGTTTTCATCGATGAGATAGGAGTCCATGGCTGTCTGACAGATAGGACAACGCTGCTTTTCCATCAAGGCGTGCGTTTCAGCTTCGTTACCCTCGGCAATCGCCTCATCGCCTGGAGTTAAATTAATGGTTGTTTTACAACGCTCTTTAGGCGGCAACTGGTACCCAGAGCACCCTAAGAACACCCCCGTAGTTGCGGTCCGAATCATCATCGGACGACTACAGGTTGGACAGGAAATATCGGTCTCCGTAGGCGTATTCGGCCGCATCCCTTCCGGTCTAGCCGCCTGATCCAAAGTTAGCTTAAAGTCTCCATAAAATTCATCTAAGAGGCTCAACCAGTCTTTACGACCCTCGGCAACATCATCCAACGAATCTTCCATCCCGGCCGTAAAATCGTAGTTCATCAAGTCACTGAAATTCTCAACGAGACGATCCGTAACGATTTCGCCAATCTTGGTAGCAAATAATCTTCGTCCCTCCATTTCAACATAACCACGATCTTGGATCGTTGAAATGATTGCAGCATAAGTCGATGGCCGGCCAATACCTTCTTTCTCGAGCTCTCGTACTAACGATGCCTCGTTAAACCGGGCGGGCGGCGACGTAAACTTTTGCTGCGGATCAAGCGCAACAAGTTCCAGCACATCATCCACTTGGACGTCAGGAAGCTCTGCTGCGTCATCGCCCTTGCCACCGGGCGGTGAGATCGCTTGGTATCCCTGGAATGTTGTGACTTTTCCGCGCGCTTTTAAGCCGTATCTGTTCGCTTCAATCTTGATGGTCGTTGTTAGGTATTCCGCAGGCGTCATCTGACACGCCACAAACTGGCGCCATATAAGCTCGTACAAGCGTTGCGCGTCTCGTTCGATAGATGTCAAATCGGACCCTTTTTTGCGCACATCTGATGGGCGAATCGCCTCGTGAGCCTCTTGAGCATTTTCTCTATTTGCAAAGAAGTTTGGTTTTTCAGGCAGGTAACGCGCATCAAACTCTGACTCGATCAATCCGCGGGCTGCATGAATCGCATCATTCGCCAAATAGGTGGAATCGGTTCGCATGTATGTGATGAGGCCGGCCTCATACAACCTTTGCGCGAGCGTCATCGTTTTCTTCACACCAAAACCGAGCCGTTGGCTGGCTGCTTGTTGCAGCGTCGAAGTAATAAAGGGTGCTGGCGGGCGAGTTTTTCCGGGCTTACTTTCTCTTTCAATAACTCGATAGGTTGCATCCACTAACGAATCAGTTGCTGCTCTAGACTGGTCGACATTGACTGGCTTAAATGCTTTTCCCTCAAACTCTGTCACCTGAAACCGTGACTCAGCTTTCTGATGTGCCAGATCAGCAAAGATCTCCCAGTACTCTTCTGGAACAAATGCACGAATTGAACGTTCGCGCTCGACAACTAGACGAACAGCGACTGATTGCACACGACCGGCCGACAGCCCTCGCGCGATCTTCGACCACAGCAATGGCGAAACCATATAACCCACAACACGGTCCAAAAAGCGCCTCGCCTGCTGCGCATTGACTCGAGCAACATTCACCATCGATGGCTTACTAAAAGCAGCCTCGATTGCCGTTTTGGTTATTTCGGAAAATGTGACGCGTTGATACTTTGATGGATCACCGCCAATTGTTTCTTGCAGATGCCATGCGATTGCTTCCCCCTCACGGTCCAAGTCGGTTGCGAGGTAGATTTGGTCAGCCTGTGACGCGAGCTTCTTAAGCTCCGCAACAACCTTTTCTTTGCCCGGAAGCACTTCATAGCGTGCCCTCCACCTATGATCTGGATCAACGCCCATCCGGCGGATTAACTGTTGCTTCGCCTTCTCTTCTTTGGACAACTTGGACGACTGCTGGGCTTTTTCAGAAATTGTCGAGCCAGCGGTTGGCAAGTCACGAATATGACCAACACTCGATTTCACGACGTAGTTTGAACCGAGATACTTATTAATCGTCTTGGCTTTAGCCGGAGACTCTACAATAACCAGCGATTTTCCCATAAATCCTCTAAACACTCTCAATTAGTGACGCGGTTTTTGGTGTGCATTGAAAAAGCAAACGGGCTCCTGATGCAAGCGTCTCT
>JBMZTF010000052.1:0-9871 GCA_049623565.1 Litorivicinaceae bacterium | reverse complement strand
AGCGTGACCGGAGAAGCTCTTCAATCGCCTGAGGATCTGTTTTCAACGCATTAATTTCAGATACAAGCTCGTCATTGCGAGACGCCAAACGCTGGTTTTCTGATTCCTGCTTCTCGAGTTCGTCTGTCAGTCGCTGTAACTCCGAGATTGAGCCTGTCCCGAACCATAACTGGTACTGGGACAAGACCAATAAAATCCCAAGTCCGACAAGAACGACCCGGCCTGTCATGACTGCCCAAAAATGGCTCCACGGCCAGCATACTTCGCTTGAGAACCCAGTACCTCTTCTATACGCAGCAACTGGTTGTATTTCGCGACACGGTCTGACCGACAGAGCGACCCTGTTTTAATCTGCCCCGCAGACGTACCAACCGCCAAATCTGCGATGGTTGTGTCTTCTGTCTCGCCGGAACGATGAGAGATGACTACAGTGAATCCTGCATTTTGGGCCATATCGATCGCATCAAGCGTCTCCGACAAGGTTCCGATCTGATTGAATTTAATTAAGATGGAATTACCCACCCCTTGCTCAATACCGCGACTTAAAATGTTTGTGTTAGTCACGAATAGATCATCACCCACAAGCTGACAACGCGGACCCAATGTCTGAGTCAAATAAGCCCATCCATCCCAATCACTCTCATCCATCCCGTCCTCAATGGAAACGATTGGATAGTGATCACACAAGCTACTCAAGTAACCTGCAAAGCCTTTCGCGTCAAAGGAACGGCCCTCGCCGGCCAGATCATATTGTCCATTTTTGTAGAACTCGCTCGACGCACAATCAAGCGCCAACGTGATGTCCTCACCTAATACGTATCCCGTGTTTGCTACTGCCTTCGCGATAACAGCAAGGGCTGCCTCGTTCGATGGTAAGTTCGGCGCAAAACCGCCCTCATCACCGACTGCGGTATTCATGCCTTCTGCAACCAATACCTTCTTTAAGTGGTGGAACACTTCAGCACCCATCCGAAGTGCTTCAGCAAAACTTTTTGCAGACACCGGCTGAATCATAAACTCTTGAATATCAACGTTATTATCTGCGTGCTCCCCACCGTTAAGGATATTCATCATCGGTACTGGTAGTGTCAGCGGTCCTGTATTGCCATGCATATAGGCGATGTGTTGATACAGAGGCAGGTTCTGATCTTCTGCGCAGGCTCGCGCTGTTGCCAAAGAGACGGCAAGCATCGCATTCGCGCCAAGATTCGATTTGTTTTCAGTCCCATCAAGATCGATCATTGCATCATCGAGTCCGCGCTGATCCGACACGTCTCGGCCAATGACACGCTGCGCGATCGGACCGTTGATATTCTGAACTGCCTTCAGCACACCCTTACCGAGAAAGCGGCTCTCATCCTGGTCTCGTAATTCCAATGCTTCACGTGAACCGGTCGAGGCACCGGATGGTGCGCACGCGCGACCCAAGGCACCTGATTCCAGAACGACGTCGGCTTCAACCGTTGGGTTGCCACGAGAATCAATTACTTCGCGGCCAATTACATTCACGACGGTAGTCATTAGTTATTGGTCTCCAAAACATCAAACGATTTAACGAGGCTATCAATGGCCTTTAACTGAGACAAAAAGGGCTCTAGCTTCTCGAGCGGTAAAGCAGAGGGCCCGTCACATCTGGCTTTTGATGGATCCGGATGCGACTCCAGAAAGAGTCCGGCAAGACCCACCGCCATGCCAGCGCGTGCAAGCTCGGTGACTTGTTCACGGCGACCATCTGCTGAATCTGTCCGCCCACCAGGTTTCTGTAACGAGTGTGTCACGTCAAAAATCACTGGGGCGTTCATGTGCTTCATAATGCCAAGCCCTAGCATATCGACAACCAGGTTATTGTAACCAAAGCTAGAGCCTCGCTCGCACAAGATCACTTGGTCATTCCCGGCCTCGGCACACTTACTTATGATGTGTTGCATTTCATGTGGCGCCAAAAACTGCGCCTTCTTCACATTCATGACCGCCCCAGTCTCAGCAATCGCTACAACCAGATCAGTTTGCCGTGACAAGAATGCAGGCAACTGGATCACATCACAGACTTCAGCAACTGCTGTCGCCTGGTCCGGTTCATGGACATCGGTGATCAGTGGCACATTGAAATGCGACTTGATATCCGAGAGCCAGGTTAGGCCTTTTTCAAGGCCAGGACCACGGAAGCTTCTGATGCTGGACCGATTTGCTTTATCAAAACTCGCCTTGAACACATATGGGATATCGAGCTTAAGACAGACATCTACGTAGGCCTCAGCTATCTCGAAGGCGAGCTCCTTCGACTCCAAGACATTCATGCCGCCGAACAGCATCATCGGGTGTGTATTGGAACACGGCATGCCGCCGATATTGATCACTGATTTCACGAGAACAAGGTATCCTTGTCACCTGACTTTGAGTAAGTGATTGCGGCTTTAACGAAACTCGTAAACAGTGGATGCCCATCGCGTGGTGTAGACGTAAATTCCGGATGGAACTGACAACCAACGAACCAGGGGTGATCATCAACTTCAACCACCTCAACCAAAGTTCCATCCATCGAACGCCCCGCAATCTGGAGGCCAGCTTCTGAGAGCTGGCCCAAATAGTCGTTGTTGAATTCCCAACGATGGCGGTGGCGTTCGCTGACAACGTCGGCACCGTAGATCTCGGCAACCTTAGATCCTGGAGTCAGGCGACACTCCTCGGCACCCAACCGCATCGTACCACCCAGATCACTCTCCTCGGTCCGGATTTCTCGCGTACCATCGGCCTTGGTCCATTCGGTAATCAATGCGATCACTGGATGCTCTGCAGTTGGCTCAAATTCACTCGAAGTCGCGCCATCAAGGCCAGCGACATGACGCGCAAACTCAATCACAGCAGCTTGCATCCCTAGACAAATACCAAGATATGGAATTTTACTTTCGCGTGCATGACAGACTGTGGTGATCTTTCCTTCAATGCCACGCTCACCAAATCCACCAGGCACCAGAATGGCATCCACACCATCCAACAAATCAAGCCCACGTTTTTCAATATCTTCAGAGTCGATGTACCTGAAATTCACACGCGTTCGCGTTTGTATTCCGGCATGAATCATAGCTTCTATTAGCGATTTATAAGCATCGAGCAAATCCATGTACTTGCCAACCATCGCTATTTCCACAGATTTTAGTGGATTTAAATGCGCATCGGCCACGCGGACCCATTCACCTAGATCAGCCTGTTGGCACTCAAGACTTAACTTATCGACGACCAGCTGATCGAGGCCTTGCTCATGGAGCATACTTGGGATGCGGTAGATCGTATCTGCATCTTTCAACGGAATCACAGCACGCTCTTCCACGTTAGTAAACAGCGCGATTTTTTTCCGGCTAGAAATATCTATCTCATAATCTGAGCGACAAATCAGGATGTCTGGCTGCAAACCAATCGATCGCAGCTCTTTAACAGAATGCTGAGTTGGCTTAGTTTTGGTTTCACCCGCTGTAGCGATATAAGGGACCAAGGTAAGATGCATTAACAAAGCGTGGGACGCGCCAAGCTCTTGGCGTAGCTGACGAACAGCTTCCAAAAATGGGAGTGATTCTATATCTCCGACGGTACCGCCGATTTCTACAATTGCGATGTCCGCGTCCTGAGCACCAATAACAATCTTGTGCTTAATTTCATCCGTAATGTGAGGGATCACCTGAACGGTCCCCCCGAGGTAATCACCATGTCGTTCTTTGCGTAAGACGTCTTCGTAGACACGACCGGCAGTGAAATTGTTTCTCTGCGTCATCCGGGTACGAATAAACCGCTCGTAGTGACCAAGATCCAAATCGGTTTCGGCACCATCATCGGTAACAAAAACCTCACCGTGCTGGAAAGGACTCATGGTACCGGGATCGACGTTTATGTAGGGATCGAGTTTCAGCATGGTCACCCTGAGGCCACGAGCCTCAAGAATGGCCCCGAGTGAGGCTGCTGCTATTCCTTTACCGAGCGAAGACACCACCCCGCCGGTCACGAACACGAATCGATTCATGCTGACCTACAATCCTTTTGGTAAGCCCGCCACGGGTACGGCGGAGACGTCGTCTTGGGATGGTTTGCTAGGATACAGTGGAATCGGCCGTATTCCTAGGGACAAAGCGCCACTCCCATTGCAAGGAACGGGAAATCAATCCGTCCTGTTTACAATCAATCGAGCCCCAACCAACAATTCGATCAGAAACCGCTATCAATGGTGTCCGTTTTCGGAGCCAAGGAGGGACTCCAAGCGTCTGCGCGAGCTGTTTGATACTCTGTAACGGACGCTTTCGTCCCAAACGAAACCTCCGGTGTGTCACACCAAAAAATACCGACACCTCTTCAAGGATTTCTAGCGCATTCAATGATAAAACGCCATTTGGGAACCGCAATTCCAGCGACTGGTTTGGGTAAATCTTTTCAGTCCGGGTGATCTCAGTTTCCGCTTCCTCACCCAAAATATTGAAATCAATCCAATGGATTTTGTCACGCCATTTTCGAATACAAATATCAGGGCCAAACGGTATTTCCGGGCAGCGATCATTTGCAGCGTCTACGCACTGCCTGACAAACTCAGCGATCTGCAGTGCGGACGGGGCATGCAAGCCGTGCGCCTGAGCAAAAAATCTCACCTGCCAGGCAATTAAGGTCTCTGTGGGCGCTAAGTTCACAGAATTCATACCTAATACAGGTAGGTGTTCGCCCAAGGTATCACGCACTTTTAATACGTGGTTAGTCGCGACATTCGAAAGTTGTAGAAGTTGATCCCGAACCTTCGGCGCAATGCGCGATAGCGCAGGCAAGAACTGAAGCCTGACATAATTTCTCAGGTACGAAGAATCTTGATTGGATGGATCAGTGATATGTTTAAGCTTACGCGCAACTAGCACCTGCTTTAACTGCTTACGCGACAATGACAACAATGGCCGAATCAGAACCCCTGGACCGAACGACCGAATCATCGGGATCCCAGCTAAACCGATGAGACCGGACCCTTGAGACAGTCGGATCAACAGTGTTTCAAGCTGATCATCACGGTGATGTGCCGTCATGACGATGTCACCTGAAACGACTTCTCTCATCACAGCATCATAACGCGCCTTTCGCGCACGCGCTTCAAACTCAGAGCCTAACTCGAGGTCTAAGTAATATGCTTTAAATACAAAACCTCTGCGATCCGTCTCCGCTTGCACAAACTGAAGCCAATCTTCTGCTTCCGAGGCCACACCATGGTGACAATGGTGAACCACCACCTCTCTTGGGATAATTTTTGAGAAATCTGCAACAAGAGCTAGTAGCGCCATGGAGTCAGCACCACCGCTTATCATCAGATGAACGCGGTGGTCAGATCCTGGCCAATGTGGCCGAATCAATCCTTCAGCTGCGACCGACACCGAACTGCATCAGCTTTTGATACCGAGACTCTAATAACTGCTCTTCTGATACGCCGCATAACACATCAAGTTGCGCCTCAATCACATCACCTAAGGCCTCTGCAGCGTATTCAGGGGCACGATGTGCGCCGCCTAGTGGTTCACGGACCAACTGATCCACCAAGCCAAGTGAAAACAATCGGTCTGCAGTGATACCCATTGCCTCGGCCGCTTCAGGCGCGTGTGCCGCACTCTTCCAAAGAATCGAGGCACAGCCCTCCGGAGAGATGACCGAGTAGGTAGAGAATTCGAGCATCAAGAGTTTATCGCAGACACCGATCGCGAGCGCGCCGCCAGAGCCGCCCTCGCCGATGACAGACGTCACTATCGGTGTCCTTAGCCGCGCCATGACGGCCAGGCTTTTTGCTATTGCCTCGCTTTGACCACGCTCTTCCGCATCAATACCAGGATACGCACCCGGGGTATCAATAAAGGTCAGTACTGGCATTCTAAATCGTTCGGCCATCTGCATCAGACGCTGACCTTTTCGGTACCCTTCGGGGCGCGGCATTCCAAAATTGCGGGTAACCTTTTCTTTCACTGTCCGGCCCTTTTCATGCCCGATCACCATCACAGGGCGTCCACGAAATTCGCCAATACCACCGACAAGTGCTTGGTCGTCACCGAACAGGCGGTCGCCGTGTAGTTCGTCAAATCCGTCTATTAAGTTGTTTACGTAATCAAGGGTGTAGGGGCGTTTAGGATGTCGGGCAATCTGTGCCTTCTGCCAGATGGATAAATCAGAAAAAATTTTTTCCGTCAGCCTTTTTGACTTCGCCTGCAGGCGCGCAACCTCTTCCGCGATATTGATTCCAGATTCGGTCGAAAGATGTCTCAACTCGTCGATCTTCGAGTCAAGATCTGCAATGGGCTGCTCAAAATCGAGATAGTTTGGATTCATGTGTATTGAGTTGTCCTTGCAGAAAATTCGAGTCGCACCCGGTCTTGCCCGAGCAATTCCCGTAGCTCCAATAATAACGAATCATTAGGGTGTACTTGGTAGTTTTGACCTAGTACAACCTCACCCCGGGCCGCAGTGCCAGTATAGGCGATTACGACCGGACACTCACCGCCCAAATGTGGGTGTATTTTTGAGAGCAAGATCTCAGCGAACTCAGGCGCCTTGGTTTCCAAATGAATCTTCAAGCCAGACGCGGAGTGTTTTCGAGCATTCTCTAGGGTCTCGACCCTATTCGCACGCATCTTCAATCTATTAGTAAATTCATCGAAACTGACATCTCCCTCGACCACTACTAGCGAGTCATCGGCGAGTTTCTCTCGACAGTCTGCGAATAAATCAGCGAAGACCGTCACATCCATGCGGGCCGTTCGATCATCTAGGGTCACAATACCAAATGACTCCCCACGTTTATTTCGAATCACTCGAAGACCAACCACCAAGCCAGCGACTCGAACGGTATCTTTAGTACGTTCAAGAGTCTCCAATGCTTGAGCACCAAGCCCCTTCAGATCATTGGTATACCAATCAATTGGATGTCCTGTGAGATAAAGCCCAAGTGTCTCTTTCTCACCGCGCAGTAAATCATGCTCGCTCCAACGTGCACCATTTCGATGCGACCGATAGACATCATCGGCTGATCGCGATTCAGACCCACCACCTAGACCGAACATATCGTCCATACCAACCGCTTCGTTAAGTGCTTCCTGGTCAGCTTGACCGATCGCATCTCCTAATGACGACATCACTACCCAACGTGATTCATCTAACGAATCAAATGCCCCTGCCCGAATTAAGGCTTCAAGCGCTCTGCGATTGACTTTACCAGTTCCAACTCGGCGGCAAAAATCAAACAAATCTGTAAATGGTCCATCCTGATTCCGAGCGGCAACCAATTGTGTAATCGGTCCCTCGCCGAGCCCTTTAATCGCTCCAAGGCCATAAATGATCTCGCCAGCCTTGACTGCGAATTTAAATGAACCTGCATTCACATCAGGTGGTTTAATAACAAGACCCATCCGCCGGCACTCTTCAATCAGCGGGACTACCTTATCCGTGTTATCCATATCAGATGACAACACAGCCGCCATAAATTCTGCTGGATAGTAGGTTTTCAAAAATGCGGTTTGGTAAGACACCAATGCATAAGCGGCCGAGTGCGACTTATTAAAACCGTAGCCCGCGAACTTTTCCATCAACTCGAAGATCGAACTGGCGAGCTGACCGTCGATGCCTCGTTCATCAGTCCCTTTCAAGAAAATCTCACGCTGCGTTTCCATCTCTTCGCGCTTTTTCTTGCCCATGGCTCGACGCAGAAGATCTGCCCCGCCCAGTGAATAATTCGCCAGCACCTGAGCGATCTGCATCACCTGTTCTTGGTACAGGATCACACCGTATGTATTTTTCAGAATCGGCTCAAGATCTGGATGCGGGAACTCAACCTTAGCGCGACCGTGCTTTCGGTTAATGAAATCGTCAACCATGCCCGATTGCAGTGGTCCTGGGCGGAACAAAGCGACCAATGCGACGATATCCTCAAAGGAATTTGGCTTCAGCCGACGGATGAGCTCTTTCATCCCGCGTGATTCAAGTTGAAATATTGCCGTGGTATCGCCACGGCACAGTAGTTGGAACACTGTGGAATCATCCATCGGAATCCGCTCCATTACTGGCGCGTCGCCCTGTGTTTCACGGATCAATTTAAGCGCCCAATCAATAATAGTTAGCGTGCGCAGACCCAGAAAATCAAACTTCACAAGACCCGCTGCTTCAACATCATCTTTATCAAGCTGAGTCATCAAACTCGAGCCGTCTTCAGCCGACAACAGCGCTGTAAAATCGGTGAGTTTGCCGGGAGCGATCACCACACCACCGGCATGCTTACCAGTGTTTCTGGAAAGGCCTTCGAGCTTTAGGGCCATATCCCAGACCTCACGAACCTCGTCACCATTTTCGATGAGATCCTGTAATTGAGGCTCAGCCTCAAACGCCTTATCTAGAGTCATCCCGACTTCAAATGGAATCAGTTTGGCCAAACGATCGCCAAGGCCATAGGGTTTTCCTTGAACCCGGGTCACGTCTCGAACAACCGCTTTCGCCGCCATAGACCCAAAAGTAACAATCTGACTCACAGCAAATCTGCCATAGCGCTCGGCAACATAGTCGATCACACGATCTCGGCCCTCGACACAGAAGTCGACGTCAAAGTCAGGCATGGAGACCCGCTCTGGGTTCAAGAATCGCTCGAACAAGAGCTCGTGTTCGATTGGGTCAAGATCTGTAATTTTAAGTGCCCACGCAACGATCGAACCTGCGCCTGAACCGCGCCCAGGCCCGACTGGGATTGTTTGGTCTTTGGCCCATTGAATAAAGTCGGCAACGATTAAGAAGTAGCCCGGGAATCCCATTTGTAAAATCACATCAACTTCAAAATCGAGCCGCTTGCGATACTCTGACTCATCGAGTATTCGTCCGCAGGCCCCAGCCTCGTGCAAGCGATCCCTGAGTCCATCATCGGAAAACTTCCTGAAAAACTCGTCCAACGTCATACCGTCGGGGACAGGATATTCAGGCAAGAAATAATGACCGAGGGTCAACTCAACGCCACAACGTTTAGCGATCTGCAAGGTATTAGCGACTGCGTCTGGTAGGTCAGAGAACAATTCTACCATCGCACCTTGGGGCTTTAACCACTGTTCAGGGGTATGACGACGCACACGCCGTTGATCATCCAACGTCACACTGTCGTGGATACAGACCCGCGTCTCATGCGCCTCGAAATCATCCACTTTTCGAAAACAAGCCACATTGGTTGCCACTAATGGGATTTGTCGTTGGTCAGCCGCATTGACAGCATAGTGACCTAGTGCTGTCTCTCCAGATAAGCCAACACGGGTCAACTCGACATACAGACGGTCAGCAAAGACCGCATGATACTTATCGAGCACTGCATCGGCTTTATCAGTTTGACCGGCGGACACCAGGCGGCCAATCTCGCCTTCTGTGGCACCAGTCAAACAAATCAACCCCGCGGCGTGCTTTAAAACCCACTCCCATTCGAGAAGCGCGTAGTCACCGTCTTGCCCCTTCAGCCAGCCCAATGACAATAATTCCAAGAGATTTTTGTAGCCCTCTTGGTTCATCGCGATAAATGTTAATCGACCGAAGCCATCAGCACCTTTGACCCAACAATCCGCACCGATGATGGGTTGCACACCGTGTGCTAAACATGCTCGATAAAACTTAACCAACGCAAATAAATTGGACTCATCGGTCAAGGCAACCGCCGGCATTCCATACTGCGCCACCTGATCGACAAGCTCTTTGACCCGAAGGAGCCCATCAACCATTGAATATTCAGAATGCGTCCGTAAGTGAATAAACTGCGTCATACCCTCTCCAACATCCGTTTGACCGGACCAAAAGAGCGTCGGTGAATTGGCGTCACTCCAAGCACCTCCAATGCCTCCATGTGTGCTTTCGT
>JBMZTF010000051.1:0-10192 GCA_049623565.1 Litorivicinaceae bacterium | reverse complement strand
GTTCGTGCAAACCAAGCGTATGGCGAGCTTGGCGGTCATATCGCCTCCTACGCGTCTTGCGCCGAGATCTTCGAGGTTGGGTTCAATCATTTCTTTCGGGCACGAAACGATAACTTCGATGGAGACTTGGTTTACTTCCAGCCACACTCAGCTCCCGGTGTCTATGCCAGAGCCTTCCTGGAGGGCCGCTTGTCAGAGGAGGATCTAAGAAATTATCGCCAAGAAATACCCGGTAAAGGCCTCTGCTCCTACCCACACCCTTGGCTAATGAAGGATTTCTGGCAGGTGCCGACAGGCTCAATGGGTATTGGACCTATATCGGCCATCTACCAAGCCCGATTCATACGCTACCTCGAACACCGACAGTTAGGTCAAAGCCAAGATCGACACGTTTGGGGCGTGTTCGGAGATGGCGAGATGGACGAGCCTGAGTCACTCGCGGCTCTAACCTTGGCCGCGCGCGAAAATCTCGACAATCTAACGTTCATCATCAACTGTAATTTACAGCGACTCGACGGTCCGGTTCGTGGCAACGGCCAGATCATCCAAGAACTCGAATCATTATTTATCGGTGCGGGCTGGAACGTCATCAAGGTTCTCTGGGGAACGGAGTGGGATACGCTCTTCTCTTTAGACCACGACAATGTCTTACTTCAGCGCTTCTCCGAGACCCCCGATGGCGAATATCAAAATCTTGGATCAAAGGATGGCGACTACAACCGCCATAAATTCTTTGAAAGAGATCCAAAAACAGCAGCTCTCGTCAAACACATGAGTGACGACGAAATCAATTCACTAAAGAGAGGTGGACACGATTTCAGAAAGCTATTCGCGGCGTTTTCCTCGGCTAAAAAGCATCGGGGACAACCAACGGTCATCCTCGCCAAAACAAAAAAAGGCTATGGTATGGGCGGCGCGGGTGAATCAAAGATGACCGCCCACCAAGCGAAGAAACTTGATGTCGACAGCCTGCTCAAGTTTCGCGATCGATTTAAATTACCGCTGACCGATCATCAGGTTGAGCGACTTGAGTTCATCAAACCTTCAGAGAACTCAGACGAGATCCAATATCTTCTGAAATGTCGATATCAGCTTGGTGGTTTCTTACCCAAGCGTTTCTCGAGTACCGACAATCAGCTACCACCGCGACCACCAGTGGAGAAGTACGCCAAATCTGCGGTCAAGGCTGACGGTAAAGAGATGTCGACGACCATGGCCCTGGTTCGGATTATCGCCGGACTCTTGCGCGACAAACAGTTTGGTAAGCATCTAGTCCCAATTGTAGCTGATGAGGCCCGGACTTTTGGAATGCAGACCCTATTCCATCAGATTGGCATCTATTCACCACATGGCCAGACCTACGAACCGGAGGACGCTGGATCTTTGGTTTCCTATAAAGAGGCGAAGGACGGTCAGCTACTGGAAGAGGGAATCTCAGAAGCCGGCGCAATTAGCTCATGGACCGCCGCCGCCACAGCATATTCAGCTCATAATATCGAGCTGCTGCCCATGTACATTTACTACTCGATGTTCGGCTTCCAACGTATCGGAGACCTGATCTGGGCAGCCGCAGACCAACGAGCTCGAGGTTTTTTGTTCGGAGCAACCGCGGGAAGGACAACCTTGTCAGGTGAAGGGCTTCAACATCAAGACGGCTCGAGTCACCTAATCGCAGCAACTATTCCCAACTGTAGGGCCTATGATCCCTGCTTTGCGTATGAACTAGCGATCATTGTCGAATACGGCATTCGCCAGATGTATGACGAAAAACAAGATGAATTTTTTTATATCACCCTGATGAACGAGAATTACGAGCATTCGTCACTCCCTGGCGGAGTGGAAGAAGACATCATCCGTGGTATGTACCACTATGACTCACTCGGTGACCCAAAATCAGCACGCGTGCGTCTTCTAGGTTCAGGAACGATTCTTCGGGAGGTAATTGAGGCCGCTAAACTGATCACGCAACACTTCGACGTACGGTGCGAAGTCTACTCAGTCACCTCATTTAGTGAGCTAGCGCGCGATGCACAGAGATGTGAACGTGAAATTCGACTTATAGACAGGCCAGCAACCTCACAGATCTCAAAATATCTAAACGGCACCGATCCAGTTGTCTGCGCTACAGATTACGTGAAGTCGGTGCCGTCACAGATCAGTTCATATATCTCCGCTCCATTCAAAACCCTGGGCACAGATGGCTTCGGACGATCCGCTAACCGCAGGGCCTTGCGCGAATTCTTTGAGGTAAACGCAGCGCATATCGCATTTACTGCGATCACCTCATTGATCGACACGGATCAACTCCCCGCAAAATCACGACAACAAGCCATTGATGCATTCGAGCTCAATACCACGACCTCATCACAGGCTCCTTGGAACAGATAGTACTAGACAACAAATCGAAAACTGCTGTCGCCAGAAGCCGTCGGAGCATTTTTCTTGACTGGCATATAAGTATCTGATTTACTGAATTCGGAATTCAGAACACGAAAATAATGACATGCATGTGACTAAAACTGATCTGGTCGACCAGGTGTACCAGGCGATCAGGAAACAGATACTCTCGGGGACATTGAATCCGAAGTCCCCCCTTCGGCAGGAAGAGCTGGCCGAACAGCTGGGTGTCAGCAGGCAGCCGGTTAGTCATGCCCTTGTCCTCTTGGAGCGTGAGGGCCTGGTCTCGGACTACGGCCGCAAGGGAAAAATGGTGGCACCAATCGTCCCTGAGCAACTGCGAAATCTCTACCAGGTCCGAGGCGCGATCGATGGGCTGGCGGCCTATTTGTGTGCAACACGGGTCAACAATGAGGTTCGGAACCTATTGACCAAACTAGTGAATCAAGGCGATGCAGCCACCGGTAACGGCTCAATTCAGTCGCTCGCGCTCGCCGATATCGCGTTTCATCGAGCGCTATACGAACGATCGGGGAACCCTGAGATCATGCGACTGGCTGACCAATCGTGGAGTCATATGGTCCGGTCGATGCATCAGGTTCTCGAAGACCAGTCGCTACGATCTGGGATCTGGGATGACCACCGTGCGATCGCGGAGGCGATCATTGACGGTGACCCGGAACTAGCGCGGGAGCGGGCCACCGAACATGCAAACTCGGCGGGTCAAATGACTTACCAGCGTTTGACTAACTCATAAAAAATAAAACACAGGGAGAGATTCATGAAACTAACCCAACAGCAGCTCGAACAGTTTGATCGCGAGGGTTACCTTTTCTTACCAAACCTATTCTCGGCGGAAGAAGCCGCATTCCTCAAAGGTGAGGCAGAGACGATCTATCAGATGGACCGCAAAGAAGTTTGGAGAGAAAAAAGCGGCGTGGCCCGAACAGCATTCGCGGCGCACCAGTACAACGAAGGATTTCGTCGATTGGGCTCCCACCCCCGTCTTATCGAGCCCGTAGAGCAACTCCTCGATGGCAAGGTGTACATGCACCAATACAAAGTCAATGCAAAGGCACCATTTGATGGCGCGGTCTGGCAGTGGCACCAGGACTATGGCACCTGGAAGAGGGACGACGAAATGCCAGAGCCCCGCGCTATGAATATCAGCGTCTTCCTCGACGATGTCACCGCAGCCAACGGTCCACTTCTATTTATACCCGGAAGCCATAAACATGGCGTCGTCAAGGCGGGACATGATCTGGAGACAACGAGCTATCCACTTTGGACACTAGACCGAGAAACCGTAACAGAGCTCGCAGAACAGGGCGGGTGCGTCGCGCCAACAGGTTCCGCTGGGAGTGTTCTCTTGTTCTCATCGTTACTGGTACACGCGAGTCCACCGAACATCTCGCCGTTCGGTCGCACGATTGTGTATCTCTCGCTCTGCGAAACGAGCAACCACATCCGTGCATTTAATCGTGAAGAATGGATCGCGCACCGTGACTTTGCCCCAATCGAGGCGCTAGAGGACGACTGTCTCCAAGAGCTTCTACAAGAACCGGCCTAAGGAAAAAGTCATAGATGTACATCTACGATGATCTCGTCAAACGTGCCGACCGACCAGTCCAAGTCGGGTTAATTGGAGCCGGAAAATTTGGCTCAATGTTTTTGAGCCAGGTTCCAACGACCACCGGGCTTGAAGTCAAAGCAATTGCCGACCTAGATCCCGATCGGGCAATACAGGCATGTCGAAACATAGGATGGAGCGAAGAGCTCATAAAAAGAACTGAGTTTTTCGATAGCACTCAGAACATGATCGATTCGGGCGGCATTGATGTTCTGGTTGAAGCCACCGGTAATCCGCTGGCCGGTATAGCTCACTCTAAAATGGCGATTGCGAGCAAGACACATATTGTGATGGTCAATGTCGAGGCAGATGTACTTGCAGGCGGAATCCTTGCCAAAGAAGCTCGAGAGGCTGGTATCGTCTACTCGATGGCGTACGGAGATCAACCGGCACTCACCATTGAGCTTGTTGATTGGGCCCGGGCAACGGGCTTCAATGTCGTTGCGGCGGGTAAAGGCACCAAGTACATGCCCGAATATCACTATTCGACGCCGGACACAGTCTGGGATCACTATGGCCTAACTCCTGAACAGGCGTCTCAGGCCGGTATGAATAGCCAGATGTTCAACAGCTTCCTTGATGGCACCAAGTCTGCTTTGGAGATGGCTGCAATCTCAAATGGTACGGGGCTCAAAGCGCCCGAGGACGGTCTCTATTTTCCACCCGCGGGAATGGATGACCTCGCACACATTCTTCGGCCTCGCTCTGTTGGCGGACAGCTTGAAGATAGTGGGATCGTCGAAGTTGTCACCTCAGTGGAACGTGACGGACGCCCTGTCCATAAAGACCTCCGCTGGGGCGTCTACGTTGTAATCGAGGCACCAAATGACTATGCCTCTGCATGCTTCAAGCAATACGGGATGAATACTGACGAAACCGGTCGCTATTCTGCGATGTACAAACCCTTCCACCTGATCGGCCTCGAGCTAAATATGTCGATCCTCTCAGCTGCACTTCTAAATAAACCGACCGGCTCAACTCTTGGTTTCAATAGTGACGTAGTAGCGACCGCGAAACGTGATTTGAAGTCTGGTGAGATGCTCGACGGCGAGGGTGGGTTTACCGTCTATGGAAAGTTGATGCCAGCGAAAAAATCACTTTCAGTCGCTGGACTTCCCATCGGCCTTGCGCATCGTGTGAAACTAAAAAATAACGTCAGCAAAGACCAAGCCATCTCATGGGCGGATGTCGAAATTGATATGACCACTCAAGCAGTCGCAATCCGAAAGGCGATGGAAGACCTCTACCGCTAGTCTGGAACTTCAAGGCTCAACAGCGGCGCATGCTGCTGGGCCCCGTAGACATCGGTTTCTCCAAATGAACCAGACGCACGGGCACGCTTGATGGTCACCTTGATCGCGAGTGCCGGCTCGAACTCGACGATAGAAAGCACGTCACTCTCCGGAATACGGAAAAGGTCAGCGAAAGACCTTGCAGACAAAATCTCAGAACGAACTACGACCTCAAAATCATCCTTGGTCGCAAACAATACATCGAATGTTAACTCAAACGGGCCCGCGTTCTTCGACCGGATCACGGTCGCTAGATCAGATAACTTCAAGAGGCGACTCCCATCTCCTTTAACCTGATCGGAAATGGATCGATCGGATCATCGATCGTCATCAGGTGATAGATACTGAACTCATAAACCAAACCATGAGAAATATCTGACGGGGAGTAAGGAAACGCCAGATTGCCAGCCGTCGACAACCTCCCCGGATAGCCAAAATGAAGTAACGTCGAGCGGGCAAACGAGCACACGGTATCGGCAGTCGTTTGTGTCTTCGCAATGACTTCAATAACAAGACCAACCTCATACGGGACTTGATCAGTAACTGGCTCTAATTCGCCCATGACGCCGTTTTGACCATAGCAACGGAACAGTAACTGAACATCGCTTGGGTTAATCGACTGAAAATTAGAAAATACGCGATCACGGACGGCCGCAAGAACATCGTCTAGCTGAAGAATCAGGTCAGGTGCTCGAATTCCAGCGATACAAATGGTCCTGTAACCAACGGGACGAGCCCCCTCGAGTTTGATTGCGTAGTGGGCGCTTTTTTGTAGACGGGTTCCGTGCACACGCACACGCCGTTCATTGACCTGCTCAAATTTACACTCAGTCAGATCAAGAACCCCGCCAGGCCCCGGTAAAAATCGCGGGTCAGCTTTTTCATACAACGTGTGTGCGGCGACCGACGTGACCGTACACATCCTCTCAAGACTCAGAGCCTCGATTGTAAAACCAGTCTCATCCAGTACTCCGATCATGCAGTCGGAACCACTCCCGGGGGCTGCAGCGATCGCCGCACATTCGAGGATCTTACCCATGTGAAGAGCCAACGCCTCTGAGAACCCTGCCTTGATTGGCACAGCCGCAAACACAGCCGGGTCATAACACCGGCCCGTCACTACAATCTGTGCGCCCCTCTCAAGGGCTTCAATCACTGGCTCGACCCCCATCTGGGCAACAATATTGGAAGAATTTTGTATTGCCTCCACATCCAAAAACGGTACTGGGCCGAGCCCAGAAATCCGACCTGAATTAAGAGCATCGACGACGGTATCAGGATCCTGATCTGAGCTGATTTCTGCAACCAGCGCGCAACGGTTTAGGTCACAGAGAACATCGTCAATGATCTCCATACACCACTGAAGGTGGGGCCTTGCCCCGGATCCACCCGCGGTCCCGATCAGCACGGGAATATTTTTTTCGAGGCCTGCCTTAATTATCAGTAACAGGTCACGCTTCACGGCGTCATGATTGGTAAACGATTCTCCGGAGCCGAGGTAGTATGGACCCGGATCTGTCGAACCCGCGTCTACTGCAATTGCATCGGGGTTCCGCGACAGGCCCTCCCGAAAAGATGCCTCGGGAAAACCGTATCCAAGGATTGCTGTAGGGGAAAGGATAGAGATGTGTGTCTTCAGAGTCCGGCCTCGTTCTTGATCCGCCCGACCGTCGAGCAAGCGCTAGTCCTTCAGTTTACAAGTAGAGATCCCCACAATGGAATAGAGTCCACAGCGTTCAGCGAGGCCGGTCGCCAATGGGATTATTCCAATCAATCCCCAAGATCCGATCGCTCCCACCATGACCAACCCTAAGAGAAATGATCCCCCTAGGATCCGTGCCCGCTTGTCAAAACCACCTACGTTCGCTTTCACCGAATTCTCCTAAAATGTGCGTCGAATGATAGACGTATGGAGCCAGATTTGAGAAGAATCAATTGCCAAAATTTTATTTTGTAGCTGCGGAACGGACAGAATCACCGTGATTTCTCAATATACGGAACGCCTTAAACTCGATAGGTTTAATTCGATGGTCGAGACCACACGTCTCGGATTCCTCCAAAATACTCCCCTCCACACAAGAAGGAGAGCTATCCGAGCTAACTATTTTTTATCTTAAACCTCAGCACTTTTGGCTATCTAGTCCTATGACGACAGACAATCCTTGAAGGCCTTCGCCATTCGCCGAATCAAATTTGGGTATAAATCGGTCCCTGACTCAAGCTCCGCCCCCAATGGGTCCAATACGCCCGTCCTAGCATCTGTTCCGTCTGTAATAACTTCTACCACCCTAGGTTCAAACTGTGGCTCAGAGAAAACACACGTCGCTTTTGAGCTCTTGACCTTTTCCCTCAACTCTTTAAGACGTTTTGCTCCGGGCATTACCTCGGGAGTTACGGTAACTGTGCCAATAGCCTTCACCCCGAACCGGTTTTCAAAGTACTGATATGCGTCATGAAAAGCGATGAATTCACTGCCTTGTAATCCGGCGAGCTCACCCTTTATTTCCGTGAGAAGCTCATCAAGTCGAGCTTCGGTCTTCTTTGCATTTGACTCGTATTGTGCCGCATTTACCGGATCAATCGATGACAGCTGGCTCTGTATCTCTCGGACCATGACCTTAGCATTCATTGGATCCAACCAAAAATGTGGATCATGCTCACCATGGCCGTGGTCGTCATGCTTTGCGTGGTCATCGTGCTTTGCGTGGTCATCGTGCTTTTCATGATCGTCGTGCTTTTCATGATCATCGTGCTTTTTATAATCGTCGTGATCGTCGTGGCCATGAGAATCGAACAGTCCACCCTCCCTAACACTCAGCTCGACGAGGCCCTTCGTCTCACCCAGTTCAACCACCACGGTATCTTTTGGGATTGATTCAAGCGGCTTTTCGAGGAATGTCTCCACATCATGTGCGACCCAAAAGACTGCATCTGCCTCTTGCAGATATCGCGCCTGACTCGGCTTAAGTGAATAGGTGTGTGGTGAGCCTGCCTCTACTAACAAAAGTGGTGTAGCGACCCCCTCCATGACGGAAGATACCAGCGAATGAATTGGCTTTATCGAGGCAGCCACATTAGGCTGTGCAACGGCCAGGTTTATGCTGGCGATTGCGGCAATGGATGGTAGTAAGAACTTAGCTGTACGCATACATATCCTTTAACGGGTGTTTAAGAGTGGTGTATGTTATAACATAACACTTTAAGTAATAGAAGAAATTCAAAAGCAAACATGGTTAGGGTTGTTTAATGAAAAAATCCGATTCATCAACACTCATCGAACTTAAGGACGCTGGTGTTAGGCGGGCTGGAAAATGGCTGGTCCGAGGGATATCTTTTTCCCTTAACGCAGGTGAGATAGTGACACTGATCGGTCCGAACGGCGCGGGAAAGACGACCTCGGCAAAAATGGCGCTTGGTCTTTTAGATCTAGACGAGGGTGCAGCGCTCCAAAAGCCTGAATTGCGGGTCGGCTACGTACCACAAAAAGTATCGATTGATTGGACCTTACCTCTGCGCGTTAAACGATTTTTGAATTTGACGGGTTCCAGCACAGAAACTGAAATTGAAGCAGCCCTAGCGGTAACTGGCTCGTCCCACCTAATTAATTCTGAAGTAAATACCCTCTCCGGCGGAGAGTTTCAGCGAGTTCTCCTGTCCCGAGCCATAGCAAAAACACCAGAACTTTTAGTGCTCGATGAGCCAGTTCAGGGGGTCGACAATACCGGTGAAGAAGCCATGTATAGTTTGATCGAAACAATTGCCAAAAATCTCAACTGTGGGATCCTTTTAATATCACATGATCTGCACTTCGTGATGTCAGCAACTACTCATGTTATTTGCCTCAATGGCCATATTTGTTGCTCCGGGACCCCAAGAGCCGTCTCATCATCGTCAGAGTTTCGCAATCTTTACGGCTCAAAAATATCTGCCAACTTGGCGCTCTATGAGCACATGCACGATCACACCCATGGGACAGATGGATCCATAGAAAAACCGGTAGCAATAGCGAAAACTCCTACAACCAGAAACGAGACCACCATTGATGCTTGACGATTTTCTCTTTCGAGCCTTCCTAGGAGGCATCGGTGTCGCCATTGTAACCGGTCCACTCGGGTGCTTCGTTGTCTGGCGCCGCTTAGCCTATTTCGGAGACACACTCTCGCATTCGGCGCTTTTGGGGGTCGCGCTCGCGATTCTTTTAGAGGTCAACATAACACTCGCGGTATTTGTGATCTCGGTATTGATGGGTCTCGCACTTCTCATGCTGAGGCAAATAGCACCCCTCTCGTCCGATGCATTGCTAGGCTTGCTAGCACACTCAACCCTAGCGCTTGGACTCATAGCACTCTCTTTTATGACGTGGGTGCGCGTTGACTTACTTGGTTTCCTTTTCGGGGACGTTCTGGCGATCAATCAATTCGATCTACTGATAATCGGACTGGGTGGTGCGGTCGTGTTACTCATACTGAGGATAATCTGGCGACCATTATTTGCAGCCACAGTAAGTCCAGAGATAGCAAGGGCCGAGGGTCTCCAGCCCGAGCGTGCAGAAGTGATATTTATGATCCTCATGGCCTCCGTGATTGCGATCTCGATGAAAATTGTTGGAGTGTTACTCATCACGGCTTTGTTAATTATTCCTGCTGCATCGGCGAGATGTTTTGCTAATTCGCCTGAGCAGATGGCTCTATATGCGGTTCTTGTCGGGATTTTGTCAGTTATAGTGGGTCTACAGAGCTCCCTCACGTGGGACACACCCGCGGGACCGAGTATCGTCGCAGCGCTGTTACTACTGTTTATAGGTAGCACGTTGTCAACGGCGAAGATCAGAAGCATCAAGGGAAAATATTGGAAAAACACTAGTACCAGGGCA
>JBMZTF010000050.1:0-10282 GCA_049623565.1 Litorivicinaceae bacterium | reverse complement strand
GTGATTGATCACCGAGGGCCCGACTTTGCCGACCTTGGCAAGACCGTCTTATCTGGGATGCAGAGAATATTCAAAACACAGTCGCCCGTGGTCATTTTCCCCAGCTCCGGCACAGGCGCATGGGAAGCCTGTCTAGCGAACGTCATAGAGACCGGTGACCGGGTTCTGTTCTACGAGACCGGGCAATTTGCCACACTCTGGAAACAAATGGCGGACCGGCTGGGAATCGAGACCGAGTTTCTGGCGGGCGATTGGAGGACCGGTGTTGACGCGAACCGAATCGAGGATCGGTTACGCCAAGATACCAACCGTTCCATCAAGGCGGTGTGTTGTGTTCACCATGAGACCAGCTGTGGGATTACGTCGGACATTGCGTCAGTTCGCGAGGTAATTGATACGACTGGCCACCCAGCGTTATTGCTCGTGGATAGTATCTCTGGGCTGGCGTCGGTCGATTATGAGCACGATAAATGGGGCGCCGACGTCACTGTGTCAGGGTCTCAAAAGGGGCTGATGATGCCGCCAGGTCTTGGGTTTAATGCCTTATCAGACAGAGCGATCGAGGCCGCCAAGAATGGGGGTTCGAAACGCTCCTACTGGGACTGGCACGAGATGCTTGCCTGCAATACATCAGGTTATTTCCCGTACACACCAGCAACCACCTTGCTTTATGGATTGAGAGAAGCAATCGCAATGCTTGAAGAGGAGGGTTTGGATAACGTGTTCGATCGACACCGTCGTCTTGCGGATGCATGCCGGGAGGCAGTATCAGTTTGGGGACTAGAGACCGTTTGTCAGAATCCCGACGAGCACTCAAATGCATTGACCGGGATCATGGTGCCAGAGGGCCACGACGCCGACTTTGTTAGGCAAGTGATTTTGGAGAAGTTTGATATGTCGCTAGGCACAGGACTTGGGAAAATTAAAGGAAAGGCCTTCCGTATTGGCCATCTAGGTGATATCAATGAACTAACACTCATGGGCGTCCTTTGCGGCGTCGAAATGGGCATGGGCTTGGCTGGCGTGCCGCATCAGCCAGGCGGTGTTGAGGCCGCTATGCGGTTTTTATCGCGGTAAAACAAACTCCTTACATAAAAAAAACGGGGAACAAAATGAAAAAAATATACATGGCAGCTTCTGTTGCTGTCCTTTCGGCTAGCCTAGCAGCACCCTCTTTTGCAGCTGACGTGACTCTTAAGTTTGGACACGTTGGTAAGCCGGGGTCTCTGTTCGAGGCAAGTGTCAATGCCTACGCGCAGTGCGTGAATGACGAATCCAATGGAAAGATTGAGGTTCAGACCTACGGCTCTTCACAGTTGGGTAAAGATAAAGAGCTGCTGCAAAAACTGAAGCTTGGTCAGGTTGATTTCGCCTTGCCGTCGTCTGTGATGTCTTCAGTGTCTGATGAGTTTGGTGTGTTTGAAATGCCATATATCATTAAAGATAGAGAGCACATGAAGCGGGTTCAAGAGAAGCTTGGCGGTACTTTTCAGTCCGCTGCTCAGGCGAAGGGGTACCACATCATCGGGTACTTTGAGAACGGTTTCCGGCACATCACTAATAACACCCGTCCTGTTAACGTGCCCGCTGATCTTCAGGGCGTTAAGCTAAGGACCCCCAAGGGTGCTTGGCGTGTGAAGATGTTCAAACTGTATGGCGCGAACCCGACCCCGATGGCGTTTTCGGATGTCTTTACGGCATTGAAGACGGGCGTGATTGATGGGCAGGAAAACCCATACGCACAGATCGCGTCTGCGAAATTCCAAGAAGTGCAGAAGTATCTGTCCATTACGGGTCACGTCTACACGCCGGCCTACATCTTGTCTTCCAAGAAGCATTTTGAAAAGCAGCCTGCTGGGGTACGTAAGGTACTTAATAGCTGTGCCGCATCGACACAGACCTTCGTGTATCGCAAGGCAGCGGCCCTTGAAACGGAGCTTCTGGATGTGATCAAGGCGGCAGGCGTCCAGGTGAACAACGCGGACAATGGAGCATTCATCAAAGCATCAAAGCCAATTTACGATGAATTTGCATCGTCAGTTGAAGGTGGTGCTGAGTTAATTAAAACAGTACAAGGCCTCGCTAACTAGTCGAGCGTCAAAAACTAAATAGCGGCCCAGTCGGGCCGCTTATTTTATTTATACACGTCAGGAGTATCGTGTGACTCGGTTTGCTAAAGCTGTCGACCAGCTACTTGTGTGGTTCATCTTATTTCAGATGATCGCCCTTACTGGCGTGGTCATCTTCGCGGTTCTTGCCCGCATCACCGGAAACTCGGTCTCATGGTACGACGAAATTGCGGCTATCCAGCTCGCCTGGCTGACATATTATGGTGGTGCCTATGCGGCGCTACATCGTCGCCACATCGGATTTGATACAGTCCTCCTAGCGATTCCGATGCCGTTGAGGGCATGGGCGGCATTGTTCGCTGAAGGGGTTATAATTGGATTCTTCGCCCTGCTCGCCTACACAGGATACGAGGTACTGGTGGTCCTGGAAGGCGAATACCTTGTATCTCTCACGTGGATTCCTATCCAATTAACACAGTCAGTGATCCCAATTGGCGCGACACTTTTTGTGCTTTGTGAAATTCTTAGTTTCCCTGATTACTTTAAAAAGACTTGTGCCGGTATTTCGCTTGAGCACGCAGAGATTGAGGAAGAAGTGGAGACTGAGTTAGCTAAGTCAGGAGCCAAGTCATGATTGTTTTTATGATGTTCGTGATTTTAGTGGCTCTTATTTGTATCAACGTGCCTATTGCGGTTGGGCTCGCTGTCTCGGCGATTTTTGGCCTCGCAGTGACAGAGGGTCTCGATAGTATCGTGACCCTCGCCCTCGATATGTACGACGGGTCAACCAAGTTTTCATTGATAGCCATCCCGATGTTTGTTCTTGCTGGGGCCATCATGAACGCTGGAGGTATCACTGATAAGTTGATCAACTTTGTAAACGCCATCATTGGCTTCGTGCGTGGCGGTCTCGCGATGGTCAACATTGGCGTGAGTTTGTTTTTCGCTGAGATCTCAGGTTCGGCAGTCGCTGACGTGGCGGCACTGGGTTCTGTTCTGATTCCGCAGATGAAGAAACGAGGCTACTCTGCGCCGCTTGCCGCCGCAGTCACGTCGTCTTCGGCATCTCTGGCGATCATCATCCCACCGTCAATTCCGATGATTCTGTACGCGACATCTGCCGGTACCTCGGTCGAGCAATTATTTGTCGCCGGGATTATCCCGGGCCTACTAGGCGCGTTTGGACTGATGGGGATGGCTTACTATTTTGCGCGCAAATATAACCTTCCAACAGAGGAGGCATTTGAATTCCGCCGCCTATGGAGGACATTAATTGATGCACTGCCTGCCTTTACGCTGCCAGTCATTATCTTAGGTGGAATCTTCGGCGGGTTCGTGACCGCCACAGAGGCTGCAGGACTGGCGGTTGTCGCAGCGTTAATGGTAAGCGCATGGTATTCGAGGATGGATTTTGGACACCTCAAGCGTGCGATGATCGATGGCGGGGTACAGACAGCTGTCGTCATGTTACTGGTTGCCGCGTCCGTGGTGATGGGTGGGTTCCTGACCCGGGCCCAAATTCCACAGGATTTTGCGCGGTGGATCCTCGATATGACGACCAACCAGTGGGTGATTCTCGCTATCCTCAATGTGTTCTTCTTAGTGATCGGTTTCTTCCTACACTCGGCGGCAGCAATCATCTTGGTTGTTCCAATTGTTATCCCGCTAATACAGGCAGCGGGTATTGATCCCATCCATTTTGGGTTGGTGGTCACTCTGAACTTGGCGCTTGGCCAGCAAACTCCTCCGGTGGCGAGTGTGTTGATTACGTCATGCGCAGTCGCTCGCGCGAATATTTGGGATGTATCTAAAATCAACATCTATTTCATTGCAGTGCTGTTTGCGGTGTTGATGCTCTGTACCTACGTACCGGACGTACCTATGTATCTGGTTGATCTGATTTATCGGTCGTAGTGTGGGTGATTACACGATTATTATAGAAGGCGGTATCGCGGAATACCGTCTGACGCGACCTGAGTCTCGAAACTCTCTTACCTTTGACATGTACCAAGCATTGGAAAATTTATGTCGCGATCCCGGCGGTGCGCGTGTCATTCTGTTGACCGCCGAAGGAGCGAAGGCCTTCGCTTCAGGCACCGATATTTCTAATTTTAAAGATTTCCATTCGGCCCAGGACGCGATCGATTATGAAGCGATGATCGGTCGAGTCATTGAGGCTGTCCAGACGGCCTCTGTCCCAGTCATTGCCTCTTTGCATGGGGTCGTTGCCGGTGGAGGGGCGGCTATTGCAGCCGCAGCAGACATTCGTTTGGGAACGCCAGACACAAAGTTTGGAATGCCGATCGCCCGGACTTTAGGGAACTGCTTGTCGATAGCAAATCTCAACAGGTTGATCCATCTGCTTGGTGAGTCGCGGACGCGCTACCTGTTGCTAACCGCGGAGTTTCTGCCGATTGCGCCGATGGTGGAGTCGGGCTTTGTGAGTGAGGTCATCGACAACGCTGAGCTGTGTGATCAACGTGCGAGGGAGTTAGCCGAGCACCTGACGACGTTGGCCCCGCTCACAATCTCAGCGACCCGCGACGGATTAAATCGTCTGGCTCAACGTGTGATCCCTGAAGATACCGATCTTATTCAGCGCTGTTATTTAAGCGACGATTTTGCCGAAGGTATTGAAGCCTTTTTCGCTAAGCGGAAAGCAAATTGGAGCGGTCGATGAGCCAGCAGCCGAGACCACTGTCGGGGATGCGAGTCATTGAGCTCGCACACATCATGGCGGGTCCATTGTGCGGGATGATGTTGGCCGACATGGGTGCAGACGTTATCAAGGTCGAAAAAATTGAGGGGGGCGATGACTCGAGGCGAATGGTGCCTCCACAAATCGGAGAAGAGTCCGCGGCTTTCTTAATGATGAATCGCAATAAACGCGGTATAGCACTCGACTTAAAATCTGACGATGGAAAGAATATCCTCACAGAACTTTTGAAAGACGCTGATTGCGTCATCGAGAATTTTCGTCACGATACGATGGAGCGTCTGGGCTTATCGTATGACGAATTAAAGGCGATCAATCCAGGCCTCATCTACGTCGAAATATCGGGATATGGGCGAACGGGCCCCTACCGTGAACGTGCAGGTTTTGACTTGGTCGCACAGGGCGCGTCTGGATTAATGAGTATCACGGGCCCCGGTCAAGATGATGGTCCAGTCAAGGTAGGCGCCCCTGTGACTGATATTACCGCGGGCATCCTCGCAGCGATGGGCGCGGCGGCGGCCTATGCAGGCAAACAAAAAACAGGCTTGGGTACCCGGGTTGATACATCGCTCTTTGAAGCCGGTATCACTCATACATACTGGCAATCCGCGATCGCGCTAGCGACGGGTGAGTCGCCCAAGGCGCTCGGTTCAGCGCACCCGTTGAACGCGCCTTATCAGGCGTTTCCGACTGCGGACGGATACATTAACATCGGTGCGGCGAACCAAAGAAACTGGCTGCGGCTGTTGGATGTGATAGGTGCACCGGAACTGAATAATGAACCAAGATTTTCATCAAATGCTGGTCGGATGGCGCACTTAGGCGAGCTGGTTGACGTGCTCAATGGTTACTTTCGACAACACACATCCGAGGTTTGGCTTGAAAAGCTAGACCGGGCCGGCGTTCCTGCCGGTCCTATTTTGTCGATTGGAGAGATGCTCGAGCATCCCCAGGCCCTGGCCCGTGACATGGTGGTTGAAACTAAACATGAGCGGTTGGGCGCGGTCAAAGGACTCGGTATGGCGGTTAAATTTCATGGCACTGAGCCAGTCTTATCAAGACCGCCCCCAACACACGGGCAGCACTCGCATCAGGTGCTGTTGGAGCTGGGCTATTCAGACGCTGAGATAGAGGTGCTGTGCACTCGCGGGGTCATCTATTCATCTTAAATATGGTTGTCAGAGTCTTTTCTGCTCTGGGATTAAGCCTTCTGGGGCATAGCGGAGAGTCAGAAGCAGAATGATCCCAACAGTCATCAATCGCATATGAGCGGCACCTTCGAGTAGGTGCGCCCTGACCACGCTTTGGGGGTCCATGCCAGATGTCAGGGTATCGATCAACCATAGCCCGATCGGTTCAGCCTCGATCCAAAAAAACCAAATAAAGAAACCACCGAGCACGGCACCCCAGTTGTTACCCGATCCGCCAATAATCACCATTACCCAAATTAAGAATGTGAATCGGAGCGGGTTGTATCCGACGGGTGTAAATTGACCGTCCAGTGTGGTGAGCATGGCTCCTGCTAGACCGATGACTGCAGATCCTAGAACAAATACCCGTAAGTGCTGCCATGTGACATCTTTACCCATGGCGGCTGCGGCTGTTTCGTTGTCACGAATTGCGCGCATCATTCGTCCCCAAGGCGATCTTAGTGCGGTCTCTGAAAGCCAGAGCAATATCCCAATCACGGCTACAAAAAGAAGCGCATAACAGACCTTGACGAACACAGCAGACGCATCATCGACGGGCATACCGAGAGCCATGGCCCATTCTTGGAACCATTGCGCTTGCTGAAGATCGATTTCATAGGGGACGGGTCGCGGTAGGCCATTTACATTTTTTACACCACGGGTTAGCCATTCCTCGTTTTTGATGAAGAAAATGATGATTTCGCTGATTCCAAGTGTCGCGATGGCCAGGTAGTCAGAGCGAAGCCCGAGTGCAATTTTACCGATTACAAATGCGACACCTGCCGCGAATAGGGCACCCACCGGCCACGCAACTAGAATGGAAAGCCCGAGACCGCCTAAGTAACCGGTGACAGATGGATCAATCGCTTCGATCGCATCCACGCCAGGATCAAAGAAAATTCGAAGTAATGCGTAGCCGGAAATAATAATGCTGGCGATGATCCAGTAGCGTTGTCTATTTAAATGCTGGATCCGAGACCAGGTAAAAAGGCAGGCAATGACGGTGCCGATCGTGATCATTAGTCCGAGCAAGATACCCAAGCCTCCGGCTTGCCATGCCTCGGTCACCGGCGGCATCGAGATTAATACGCCAGCAAGACCGCCTAGGGCAGCGAATCCCATGACCCCGACATTGAAAAGTCCCGCGTACCCCCATTGAATATTCACACCCAGTGCCATGATGGCGCTGATCAAGCAGAGGTTGAGGATCGTTAATGACACAGACAGGCTTTGAATCACTGCGACCAGAGCTAATAATCCAGCCATCCCGGTGAACAAGATTTGATTTCGGTACTGCTGGTAGAACGCAGCCATCAGATCGTTTTCCCGCTAAATAAGCCGGTCGGCTTAATAATCAAAACGATCACCAAAATGATAAACGATACGGCAATCTTGTAGTCTGTCCCCAAAAACTGGACCAGCGATTCAAGCTCCATATTTTCAGGGCCTAAATATAGAACCACCTTCTTGTATGCGAAGGTCAGTATTAACTCACTGAAGGCAATCACGTAGCCACCAGCGATTGCGCCCAAAGGATTGCCGACACCGCCAACGATGGCTGACGCAAAGATCGGGAGCAAAAGTTGCATATAAACGAAGGGCTTGAACGACTTATCGAGTCCATACAAGGTGCCCGCGATGGTAGCGAGAGCAGCAACGAGGATCCATGTGATCATGACCACACGATCGGGATCAATTCCAGATAGTAGCGCTAGATTCTCATTATCTGAGTAGGCACGCATCGATTTTCCGGTGCGCGTGTGGTTTAAAAACCAGAATATGCCGGCAACAATGATCACGGCAGTGACGATCGTTACAGCCTGGGTCATTTTTAGGGAGAGCCCTTCATCTAGACCTGTGAGTTGCTTGAATTCGCGTGCCTTCAAGATAAAGCGCGTCCCGTCAAAGAAAATTTGGTCGCCCGGCCCAATGACGAAACGAATCAGGCCACCTAAAAAGAACATCACTCCAATTGAGACAATCAAGAAAACTACTGGGTTAGCCTTACGCTCCCGGTGGTACCGATATACAAATCTATCAATGAGCAGGGTCAACAATACTGTAACCAAGATTCCCACGGGGATTGCCAGGAGGGCGGTCGGAAGCGGTTGGATTGAGATGCCTACCGACTGGATCCCCCAGGTAACTAAAATCGTTACCATTGCACCAAATGCCATTGTCTCACCGTGGCCAAAATTAGAGAAACGGAGCACCGCATAGACCATCGTGACGCCCAATGCACCGAGCGCTAACTGTGAGCCGTAGGTTAGGCCAGGGACGATGAGGAAGTTACCAAGGAGCGCTAGAGCGTTTAAGAAATCAATCATCTAACCTCCTAAAAATGCCCTACGAACTTCTGGGTTCGCCAACAGCGCCTCTCCAGTGTCAGTAAATCGGTTGAGCCCTTGTACCAGGACATAGCCTCTATCAGCGATCTCGAGTGCCTGTTTTGCATTCTGCTCGACCATCAAAATGGCGACATTGAGCCGGGCGATTTCAATAATACGATCAAACAACTCATCCATCACGATGGGAGAGACACCTGCCGTTGGTTCATCAAGCAGGAGAACTTTTGGTTGGGTCATTAACGCTCTGCCGACTGCGACTTGCTGTCGTTGTCCGCCCGAGAGTTCACCAGCGGACTGCTTTCTTTTTTGTTTTAGAATGGGAAATAAATCGTAGACCTGCGCGATTGAGTCGCTGATGGGGTCGTTGCGGATAAATGCACCCATCTCTAGGTTTTCTTCGACAGTCATTGACGTAAACACATTATTTGTCTGGGGAACAAAACCCATTCCCTTGATTACGCGTTCCTCGGGCTTTAATTGCGTGATATCTTCGCCGTTGAACATGACGCGCCCTTGTCTTAGCGGCAGCATGCCAAAAACAGCTTTCATTGCCGTGGATTTGCCTGCGCCGTTTGGCCCCACGATGACAGCAATCTCGCCTTTTTCAACCCCAATCGAGCAGCCGTGCAAAATATCCGCTGCTCCGTATCCGCCCGTCATCTGTTCGCCAACTAAGAAGCTCATATCATTTCTTGTGTTTAAGTCCGGTTCCGAGGTAGGCCTCTATGACCTGTTCATTGTTTTTGACCTCATCAATCGTACCCTCGGTGAGGACAGCCCCCTCAGCCATACAGATCACTGGATCACATAAACGAGCCACAAACTCCATGTCGTGCTCGATAAGACAAAACGTATAGTTGCGTTCCTCGTTGAGTTTGATGATGGCGTCTCCGATTTTGCGGAGCAGTGTGCGGTTTACGCCTGCGCCGACCTCATCGAGGAAGACAATTTTTGCATCGACCATCATGGTCCGGCCGAGCTCCAACAGCTTCTTCTGGCCACCTGAGAGATTGCCAGCGAATTCATCCGCAACCTGTTCAAGCTCGAGGAACCGGATGACCTCATCGGCCTTTGATCGGATCTCCTCTTCATCCGCTTTGACTAGGCTCGGTTTGAACCACGTATTTAGCAGACTCTCACCTGCCTGGTTCGGTGGAACCATCATCAGGTTGTCGCGGACGGTTAGTGTCGAGAACTCATGGGCTAGTTGGAAGGTTCGTAGCACGCCTTTATGGAATAACTCGTAGGGTTTTAAGCTCGTGATGTCTTCACCATCCAGAAGAACTTTGCCAGAAGTTGGCTGGTATAAGCCGGCGATGACATTGAATAAGGTAGTCTTCCCGGCACCATTGGGACCGATGAGGCCCGTTATTGAGCCTGGCTGAACCGAGAGGCTTGCCCCATTGACGGCGCGTACACCGCCAAAGTTTTTGTGCAAATTTTCGACAACAATCATAGATTTACATGATAAAAAAACGGCGCAGAGGGTACCCTGCGCCGCCTTTTATTGACGACTAGCGGTAGCGAACCGTTGTATTCTTGCCGTCTTTGACGAGAATTTCTCGGTAACTACCGGCTGATTCACCTGCACCGATCAATTCGACAGCCGTTGCACCAACATAGTCGATTTCACCGCCGTCTTTGAGGATCTGGAGGCCTTTAGCTAGCTCGCCCGGAAGAATCTTTGTTCCGGGGGCGTTTGCGACATCAAAAACCTTTGCCTTGACGGCGTTACTGTCTTTGGAGTTAGCGGCCTGCATTGCGAGCAGGGTCAATGCTGCTGCGTCATATGCCTCTGGTGAGTACGGGCCGGCCTCGAAGCCATCCTTCTTGGCGAGCTCCGCATAAATTTCGGCGCCCTTTGAGTCGGTCCCTGGCACGGTACCAATCGCGCCATTGAGGTCTGGTCCGATGGCTTTAACTAGGCTGTCACCGATCATCGCGTCTGGGAGGAAGAAC